>CACXGM010000108.1 GCA_902767075.1 uncultured Lachnospiraceae bacterium | reverse complement strand
GAGTCGGCCGGACGACTGTATTATGGGAATACCTATTCCATCACCGGTGCATACGGTGATATGTCTGTTTGTCTGGAACAGCTTCTGCCTGTTCTGGACCTTCGCGTTGTGCCTTCAATGCCTTTTTCTACGGCGGTTTCACCCGACAAGAGAATAATCGATTTCCTGTTCGGACGTGACAGAATGAAGATAGATGAAAACTACATCCGCTTCATGAAGATGCTAACCAAGGACGGGGAAAAACTGGATGATATCCTCTGCAACCAGAACGTGCTGGATGCCATGAAGATAGCATATAACGACGGAAGCAGGCTGTTTTCTTATCACGGAGACGAGGGAAGCGGCCGTAAGTTCTTCATTCGCAAGTTCTGTGAGGAAAAGGGCTTAAGAGCTATTACAGTCAACTGTAAAAAGCTTTTTGTATATGATTACTCCTATGTTGAAAAGGCAATATGGGCGGTTACAAGGGAGTGTATCCTCACTCAGGCCTGCTGTGTTCTGGAGGAACTTCAGTACAGGGAAGAAGAAAAGGAAAAGTTCTTCGGTTACATGGATCTTTTCTTTACAAAACTCACCGAAAAAGGAATCACCGTTTTTGCCAACTCGAAAGAGGAGATTAAATTCAAAGAGATAACCAAGGAGACAATTACGCTCCTGGAACTTCCGGCACCGGATATCGACGGACGTGTTTCCTGCTGGAATTATTATGCCAAGGGATTTGAATTCGGAGATGACGTGGATTTCTTCGAGATGGCCACAAAATTCCTGTTCACTCCCGGTAAGATAAGAGATGCGGTTCATTACGGAAAGACACTGGCCGTTATGGATCAGAAAACTGAAATAAACAGAGCACTTTTGTTCAAGAGCTGCAATGCACAGATGTCCTCCGAACTTTCACAGAAGGCTACCAGAGTTGAAGCAAAGTTCGGATTCGACGACATCGTCATGAACAAGGACCAGAGAGAGCAGATTGGACATGCCATCGAGCAGATGAACCATAAAAAGCAGGTCTATGAAGATTGGAACTACATGAAGAAATATCCTTATGGACGTGGACTTACGGTTCTTCTTTATGGTGCACCCGGTACCGGTAAATCAATGATGGCTCAGGTACTTGCTCACGAGCTGAACCTTGAGCTGTACAGAGTAGATATTTCCAAGGTTGTAGACAAATACGTCGGTGAAACTGAAAAATCCCTTTCCATGATTTTCAGAGAAGCCAAAAAGTGTAACGTCGTTTTGTTCTTCGATGAATGCGATACCATATTCGCAAAGCGTGCCGACGACGGTGGTTCCAACCAGGCATCAGCAAACAACAAGACAGCGCTCCTGCTCCAGGAAATGGAAGCTTACGACGGTGTCTGTGTACTGGCTACAAACTACAAGCACAACATCGACCCCGCATTCTTCCGAAGAATGAAATACATCGTAGAGTTCCAGTTCCCCAACGCGGATACCCGTGAGATGCTGTGGAAGACTACGGTTCCCAAGACAACTCCTCTTGATGAGGATGTGGATTTCAGATTTATAGCTGAAAAATTCGAGTTTGCCGGAGGTAATATTAAAAACTGTGTACTTAACGCCGCCTTCCTTGCAGCTGAGGATCCCACAGCGGATGGCAAGGTTTGTATGAGGCATTACTTAAAGGCTATTCAGTTTGAATTTGTTAAGGTTGGACGAGTATTTACCAGAGCGGACTTTGAGCCGTATGCAGATATGATTTTCGGAGAGGAAGAGACAGGTTTTTAAACTTTTGTAAAAACGGTTATGGACAATAAAGAGACAAAAAAAGTCAGCATAAAAGATTTTTGGACCAAATTATCATACAGTAATGCAAGGCTGATCGTTATCGGCATAGCGATCGTTTTGATATGCGCGGTCATCGTGATCCTGAATTTTAAATACCTGACAGAACTTTCACACTATCAGTATTCCTCGGTAAGCGATATGTTCTATGGACAGGGAGATCACAGGCTCATCATCGATAACGGAAAGAAAACTTTGCTTCTTGTGGATGGAAACAGCACTCTGTTAAAGCGCTATGACGGCGGAAGCGAGAAAGGTGTTTTCTGCTATGTCTATCATGCGGTTGAGGCAGAGGACGGAAGTATTTATATTGCGGATATTGTTTCCGGAAACAGGGGAAACCTTCTGGATAAGGAGAGGATAATCCACATAAAGAACGGAAAACACCGTATAGTTTATGAGGTGGATTATACGCAGTGGCCCGAAGAGGACGTTCCTCTGCAGTACGGAAGGATCCTTGATCTGAAGGAATATGAAGGAAATATCTATTTTATCTATGCCGATAACACAAAGGCCGGCGTATACAAGCTTGGCAGTGAAGGTGCCGAACCTGTAAAAGAGGTGGATATCCCTGAAAGACTTAACGATGCCGCTTATGATTTCAGCACGGGTACTTTTGTTCTTTCATACAGAACAGGAGAGCTTTCGGTCATTTATCCCGACGGATCCGTTCAGGATGCCACAGCGCTGGACCGCCAGATACCATTTGATCTGACGGTTTCAAGCGGAATGGTATATTACACCGAGCTTATCGGAAATACCATCTGCGGTTTCAATATTGATTCTCCGGATGAGATCAGTGTTCTGACAGAGAATGACGGTGCTTTGTATAAGCTGGACTATTCCGAAAGACTCGGTGAGATCATGACCACGGATTACTATGGATATATGACTGTTCCCACAGCCGATAACGGAGCAGAATCCGAGTACTTTGAAGAGATAAAGGTATCTTATCTGTGGAGAGAGATACTTGCCAGGATCGCTCTCGGAATAGGTGCCATTGCCGCTGTCGCACTGATTATCAGGGCACTCTACAAATTTGTTCTTTATCTTATGAAAAATGAGCAGGGATTGAGAATTACCTTCATCATCCTTGCATGTATCGCTGTAGCAGCCATCATTTCATACACTCTTCTGAAAAAGGTACTGAGCGATAATGTGGCAGCCAGTGAAGAGAAGGTTACTTATTTCGCGGATATATTGTTGCAGTATATAGACGGTGACAGCATCGATGAGATAAAGAGCCCCTCCGATTATGACGGCGCAAGCTTTAATGAGATCAAGGCACCCCTTGATGAAAAAATAAAGGAAAGCTACGAAAACGGGGACTATTATTACTATATTGTCTACAAGACCGAAGGCAATTCACTGACAAATGTGATGGATTTCGAGGAGGCATACACTTGTTTCACTCCTCTTTATCCTGCGGATGAGGAGCCCTACCATGGAGTTATGCAGGACGGGGAGAGAGTGATCTACTCCGAAAACAGTGCATACGGAGCATGGACCTTTGTACTTCTGCCCATATATGATTCAAAGGGCAATATAATCGCAGAACTGGAAGTGGGTCAGAGCCTTGACGCCTTAAACAGAGACCAGGCGGCACTTGTAAAAGAGATCATTATCAACTCAGGTATTTCCACCATCGTTATCGCAATGCTTCTTTTGGAGGTTACCTTCCTTTTGAGCTTTGCCGAACGCAGACGAAAAGTACCGCTGTTCGATCAGGATCCCACCGACAAGGTTGCAGTCCGGACCATGATGTTTTTGTCCTATCTGATGGACTCCATGCAGGACGCTTTTATCGTACTTTTGTGTACTCAGCTGTACAAGGGAGGACTGCCGATATCCGATGGTATCGCCGTCGCACTTCCTATGTCGGGACAGCTTTTCATGATGGCTATCGCATCATTCTTTGTGGGAAGACTTACCGAAAGAGTTGGCACAAAGAATACCATGATAAGCGGTGTCATCCTGCAGATGGCGGGATGTATCATATGTCTTGCGATGGGTAATTACACCGGAATCCTCATCGGAAAGCTTCTTATCGGTGCCGGAATGGGTACCATATATGTCAGCTGCAATACCGTTGCTGCCATGGGATCCACGGCGGAGAAAGCGGGAGAAGCCTTTGCGGGTGTTTCCGCGGGAACACTGTCAGGACTAACCATTGGTGCGGGTCTTTCATCAGTGCTTTTATCCATCGGAGGCTGGAAGCTTATATATGCCAGCGGTATCGGAATTATGGGTGTTGCACTCCTTATCGCAGGATTTTCCGGAGATGCCAGACCTGCCAAGACGGGAGACATCACATCACAGAAGGATATCAATCTTATCAAGTTTTTGTTTAACCCCAGAATCCTTCCCTTCTTCCTGATGATACTGGTGCCCTTCATGATATCCCTCTCATTCAGGGAATACTTCTTCCCCCTTGTTGCTTCGGAAAGCGGTCTGGGAGAAGCACAGATCGGTCAGATATACCTGCTCTGCGGAATGGGTGTTTTATATCTGGGACCGGTGATTTCAGGCTGGATCCTGAAAAAACTGGGAGCATACTGGAGCATTCTCATTGCCAGCTTCGGAATGGTGGCTGCGATGGTGCTTTACGTAGTGCATCCTTCATTTGTAAGTGTAATAATAGGTGTAATAGTGCTTTCGCTGGTAATATCATTTGCATACACCTGTCAGTATACATATTTCGAGCTTTTGCCCGAGTGTACTTCCTACGGAAGCGGAAATGCTATGGGAGTTTATTCGGTATTTGAGAGTGCGGGCCAGACCCTGGGACCTATTGCATACGGTCTGTTCCTCGGGTTCGGATACAGGCAGGGTATTTTCACTGCCATGGTCATTTTGATAGGACTTACATTGATATTCTTTGTACTATCGAGATCTACTGCGAAATTTTTCAAATAAGGAGATGTTATTCATATGGAGTATTCCAGGATTACTTCCGATGACATTCCTCAGATTATTGACTACACGCAGAAATATCTTACTAACGGTGAGGAGATAAGGGAGGAAATCGAACTTAGTGTCTTTGAGAATAATTACTACGGCACTAAGGCGACTGAGGGAGAAAAGATCATTGGTTTTCTTACCATAAAGAGGGGGGTTCAGTTTACTGTGCCGCACCCTTATCTGGAGAGGGAAATCAGAAGAGTCACAAACGGAGGTCACGTATATTACGTTGACGGTATATGGGTATCGGAAGATTACAGACACCACGGGATCTGCTCATCCCTTGTGACTAAAACCGGAAGATTGGTTAAGGAACTGGGCGGAGATTATATCTTCATAGAGGAGTGGGTTTATCCCAACGGTCACATACCGGTCAAGGATGCGATCAGTGTTTGGGGAAATCCGATATATGAAAAGGATGTGCCGCTCTTTTACAAAGACATGAAAAAGTACGGTATGACATGCCCCATATGTGGCAAGGATTGTAAATGCGGAGCATTGATAAGGCTATACTCAGTAGGGGACATTAGCGAGGAGGAGACTTCAGAAGATGAGTAAAAACAAACTTGGACGAAGGATAACCATGGTGATCACCATTTCTTTATGGGTAATGGTGGCAATATTCAGCATACTGTTCTATTTTGTGTTCAGGGCAGTTTATCTGAATTTTTACAATGACCGAGCAAAGGATATTGTAAACATTGTGGCAGAGAGAGTGGAATGGGAGAAGATAGAAAAGTATGCCGAGACAGGTGTGGAAGATTACTATTCCATGGAACTCAAGGAGCTTTTTGACAGCACCATGAACAGTTGTCAGGAGATCACATACCTGTATATGTTCATGCCCAGAGACGGTTATTTTATCTACATCTATGACGCTAACAGAGAAGGGGATACCGGAAGAGAGGTTAATGTCTACGGAGACAAATATACCTACGAGGAGGACGAGTACAAGAGACTGGTTCCGGATATTGAGGCAAAAAGAGCATCCAGTAAGATCAATATCATGACCGGAGAACTGGGGGTTTATCTGGAGGTTTGGACGCCTGTGTTTGACGATCACGGAAACCTTAAAGCAATGGTGGAGGCGGATTATCTTGTCAAGAATATTAACAAGGACTCCAATACAGTACTCCTGTCCATCATAGTATTCTTTGCTCTCTTCACCGGTGTTGAGATCATAGTTCTGGGGGCATATTTAAGACGTAATCTTATCGTTCCATTAAGCGTCTTAAGAGATGGCGTAGATTCTTATGAGCACGGTCAGATGTCCCTCAATAAAGAGGCATTTAAAAAGGACGACGAATTAAAGCATCTGGCAGTTTCATTTGAAGAGATGACAGAGCGTATAGAAAGCTACAACAATGAAGTGCAGCGCATCAGTGCAGAGAAGGAACGTATCAGTACGGAGCTTTCCATTGCCACACAGATCCAGGCGGGAATGCTTCCCAACATTTTCCCCAACTTTGTGGGTAAGGATGAGTATGAACTCTATGCATTGATGAATCCCGCAAAGGAAGTGGGCGGAGACTTCTTCGATTTCTTCAATGTTGACGACGATCATCTGGCACTGGTTATCGCAGACGTATCCGGAAAGGGAGTACCCGCGGCTCTGTTCATGATGATGAGTATGATGCTCATTAAGAGCAGGACTCAGCAGGGCGGAACCCCCGCAGACATATTGGAGTATGTAAACAACAAGCTCTGTGAGAGCAATCCAAACGAAATGTTTGTCACCGTATGGCTCGGTATCGTAACCCTTTCCACAGGCGATATCATTGCAGCCAGTGCAGGACACGAGTTCCCCGTTCTGACGGATTCGGAGGGCAAGTACGTACTCTTCAAGGATCCTCACGGATTCGTATGCGGCGCAATGGAAGGAATGACGTACGAAAATTACGATATGAAGCTTGAAAAGGGCGGTAAGCTCTTTGTATATACCGATGGTGTTCCGGAGGCTCACAATATAAAAGATGAGCTGTTTGAATTTGACAGGATCGAGGAAATCCTGAATGCAAACAAGGATGCCGATCCTGAGGAGACTATTAAGTCCATGAGAAAAGCAATCGATGAATTTGCAGGTGCAAAGGAACAGTTCGACGATATCACCATGCTCAGCTTCTTGTACAAGGGTAAGAATTAATGAGGGAATACGGCTTTACAGACGCATATTTTACGGATCCCGGTGAGGAACCCTTCGAAAACGCTCAGGAGGAGAGGGAAACTTATCTGCGCTTTATCGATATGCTCTGTATGATAAGCATATATCAGAATGAGAATAAACCGGATGAGGCCGTGGACCGGGTGGGAACTCTCCTCAGGGATGTGGATCTGATGAAGGCACTGGAGCCCCATGAGAAAAAGCAGTTTCCTGCCTTTAACAGAGTAAGGTTCATTTTTTCAAAGCTTCTTATCAGGGGAAAGAATTCTCTGCTTGATGGCAAAAGTGTACCTCTTTCACGGTTATTTTTCAGCGGTGAGTTGGGCGAAGCAGAGATCCTGACTGTATTGGTGGCGCTTTCTTCCTCCATAAACAGAAAGTATGAGCGTATTTACGGCATACTTCAGGAAGAAAAGGATGGCATCCTCCGCCCTACAGTTGGACTGGTCCACGATCTGGGAAGATTCTTTATTCCCGAGGAGGAGAATGATGTTTCCATACTTCTGGACCCGGATTCATTTATGAACATAGTTCTGCTGGAACAGGGAAATACCTACAAAACCGGCTCAGAGATGTCCCGGGAGATAAGATTGAGAAATCAGGCAGTAAACTATCTTTTTGACAGAAGAGAAACCTTGGGTGAGCTTTCACTTTGTGCAGAGTACAGAGAAGCCGATCCGGAGGACCATGTCTGCAGACCCGGGATAGTAAACGAGCTTCAAAATGTTTACGGCAGCCTGAGTGAGATGGGGGAAAACGGTATTATAGAGATCGCGGGCGAGATGGGCGCAGGCAAGCGTCATATCATGGGCCTGGTGGCCGATACCTACGCGCAGAAGCTGCTCTGTGTTAACTTCAGATCGTTGGAGGTTTTGTCCGTAGAAAAGCAGCAGGAGCTTATTTCGGATATGATCCTGAAATCCATATTGGAGGATGATATCATCTACGTCTTTGATTTCCCGGACGGTGCCGAACATGAGAGAAATATCAGCAGAGTCATGGCTGCTCTGCAGGCACATTTAAGCATTGTGATCATTGGACCGGTCAAGGCTCTTCATGAAAGAATTGCCTCCGGCTTCAGAGGAAACGTATACAGGGTGGAGCTTCCTGAGTTAGATGACAAGGAGCAGGTGAGACTTTGGAATGAGGCGGCGGAGAGAATGCAGGGTGTATTCTCCACAGATGTGGATCTGGAAGAATTGGTATCAAAATATACCATGAATCCCGGCAGGATCTTCGAGGCTGTAAAAAACACCATCATGCTGGCGGACATTACCGAAGAAGGCTTTTTACTTGAAAAAGAAAAGCTGGAGGAACAGATCAGGCGTATATGCAGCGTCAGCTTCGGAGAAAACGCCAAGAGATTAAGGAGTCCCTTTGTCTGGAGCGATCTGATAATAGAGCCGGAGAGCGAGAGACTCTTAAAGCATGTATGTGACCGGATACGCTATAAGAGTAAGGTCAATGATGATTTCGGATTCGGAAAGAAACTCCCTTACGGAAGAGGTATCTCGGTTGTTCTCTACGGACCTCCCGGAACCGGCAAGACCATGGCGGCGCAGGTGCTCGCAAGGGAACTCGGACTTGATATTTACAGGATCGATCTGTCACAGATAAGCAGTAAATATATCGGTGAGACGGAAAAGAATCTGGGAGCGGTATTTGAGGCTGCCAAGAATTCAAATTCCATCCTGTTCTTTGATGAAGCGGATTCACTCTTTGCAAAAAGAACCGAGGTTGCCAGTTCAAATGATAAGCATGCCAATGCAGAGACGGCATATCTTCTACAGAAGATCGAGGAATACTCGGGTATGAGCGTACTTGCCACCAATAATATGCAGAATTTTGATGCTGCTTTCAAAAGACGTATGACCTATCTGATCCCCGTCGGGATCCCGGATGAGGAGACCAGAAAGAAACTGTGGAAGCAGGCATTCCCCGAGGATGCGCCCCTTTCTGCGGATGTGGACTTTGATATTCTGGCTAAAGCGGTCGAGATATCGGGAAGTTATATCAAATCCTCCGCCATTGCCGCGGCATACAGGGCTGCAGCTGAGAACAGGAATATCACTATGATGGATATAGCCGAGGCCACTGATCTTGAGTGCATGAAGAACGGCAAGATGGGCGTAAAGAATGATATTTTGCAGGAACTGTATAATAGTTAGCATTAAAAAGGGTTAATATTATGGATGACAGACAGTTAATGGAAGAAGATGCTCTTGAAACAGAAGAAGAACAGCATGAGAAGATGCCTGAGATATTCCGCGGTACCCAGATGACCAGGGACGCAAAGGCCGAGAGAGAAAGATCACAGCGCTTTTCAGACGATAGCGAGCTTTTAAGAGGAACCACCGAGCTTGAAGATACCGCCGAAGATCATCAAAAGCTTGAAGATGATATGGTCAGTCTGATCATGAGCAGGAAGGCCGGACTCGGTAAAAAGGGTGAGGACAGCGAGGATATGCAGACTCTCAAGACGAGTCTGATGGAGCTTGTTTTTCAATTTTCCAAAAAGTTGCCTGAGGATGACAGAGAGTTTGCCAACGGAGTCAGCAATGTCATGGAGCTGTATAAAACAGCCATCGCAAATGCCGACACCTATATCGGCCGGATCGAAAGCCAGGGTAAAGGAAAATATCTTCTGGGTAAAAGAAGATTAAAACTTGCCAGAAGGATACAAAAACAATTATCTGTCGAGAGAAGGCTGTTTACCGCATCAGCCCGTGCCTTGAGAGATAATCCCGAACCCGGAAGAAAGTATGAGTGGAGGGATGTACTTAAGGATGTCAGGGGACAGAAACTGGATCTTAGCGGAAAAAAAGTGTCCATTGTGGGTGCAGGTGTGTCCAGAATATATAAGATAGAAGATGATGAGGGAAAGACCACATTTATAAAGCCTGAGGAGAGAAGAGTCGAAGCTGAGGATGATTATATGGGTATGGTTGCCATGTTCAGGAATATCAGCCCCGATGCCGCAGATTTTCTTAATATGATCGAAAATGCAGGAAAAAAAGGACTGGAGGAGGGTGAGGACTCTGAGGGCACTGATAAAAACGGAGAGAAGCTTTTTTTGTTAGGCTTTTTCACAGATATTAAATCATCTTATTCATATACGTTAAAGGAAGATGGGAAATCAAAAAGTGAACTGGATGCCGAAGCTTGGATATTGAAGCATAATGCTGTCCGAAAAAATGCCACAAAATCGAAAGTCGGTACGGCTATATGGAACGTGGTGGACGGCAATTTTAAGTATGAGAAGTTGCTTGTTGAACTGGGTAATTTCCTTGATAAGAAATCTGTTGAAGCCCAGTCCGCCAACACATCGAAAATAGAGGCGGGATCATCCATGTCGGACAGAAATGTTTCATCTTACAGACTTGCCAAGAGGCTCGGACAGGAAGAAATTGTGGCTAAAAGCGAAACCATAGTCATGAAGGATACCTTTGGAAGAGATGTGCGGGCCAATTCCATGGAAGGAGCGGAAGGTATTGAATTTAACGATGCTATAAATATGGCAAAGGCTGCCAAAAAAGTATTAACATTCAGACCGGAATCTTTAATGCAGTATTTTTCACTTAGAATACTGGATCTCATAGCCGGACAGACTGACAGACATGCAGGTAACTTCATGGTTAAGATATCCGAAGATGATGATACGGTCTATGTCGATTCAATTAAGGGTATAGACAATGATGCTGCCTTCGGCTTGTTGACACCGGAGGATATCGAGAGCGGAAAGGCTAGCAAGCTGGACTCCATTAGGGCGAATTACTCAGGGGTGTACGGAGGATCTGCCATTCAGTCGGTAAAATACATTCCGAAATCTCTGTATGACAATATTGTGAATTATTCGGATGAGGAGATCGAGTACGATAATGTGGACCTTAGGACGAAAAAAGAAATAGATGCCCTGAAGGCAAGATTAAAGTATGTACGCGACGAGATCGAGGCTCTTGTAGCTGAAGAAAAGTTGAAACTTGTAAGTAACCAGGAAGAGTTGATCGCAGCATATGGAGATGCAAAGGACTACTACGAGGGACTGTTTAAAAATGACAGTAAGGGATTCTTGAGACTGTGCTTTGGTTATCCTTTGGATCATATACATTAGTTCCGATAAATGAGGTATTATTATGGCGGATGGTGAAATAGATGTAAGGCCAAAATACAAAGAAGAATATGAACATGGTAGCTGGAAATCTGAAGCCACGATCTTCGAACAGGGGCTGGCCAGAAAACTTTACAATCAGCAGCTTGTAAAAAAGGCAGGACAGACCGCGCTCTCAAAGGTGAGTACTCTTTTGGTACGCTATAACAGGTTAAAGCGTCTGGAAGAGAATATGACCGATGACTTTAAGGGCGACAGAGAAGAAGCCAAAACACGCTATGAAGCCACCATGAAGTCCATCGAAGATGAACGGGAGAAACTTCCGTCCATAGAAGATGCGGAAGAACGTAAAAAGGCAGAGGAGCTGCTCACAAAACAGGCTACGGAAGCCAAGAAGCGTTTTGAAGAGAGAATCGCGAATATCGACGAGACAGTTACGGGGATGGAGCAGGAGACTCTGAAGACCGATATGGACAGAGATCTGGACGGCAATATCAGGTCGGCATTGATGCTTGGAGGAACTGCGGAAGGCGGACGTGGATACAACCTTACTACAGCCGGAACCGACGATACCCTTAAGGCAGGGCTATACATTGATGAGGTTTCCGGCAATGAAGGAAATCTGTTTGACCAGATGGGATTGCTGGAGAATGCGGTAAATACCGGTTCACTGAACGGGGGAAGAGAATTTACTGAGATCGTCAAAGAAAAGGTAATAGAAAAGGTCAGGGAGAAAGTCCAAGAGGACGGACAGGAAGTTGAAAAGGAAGTTGAAAAAGAAGTTGAAAAAGAAGTAGAAAAAAAGTACAAAAGAGGCGAGGTCTACGATCTTCACCACATCCTTGCAAATATGACAGAGGATGAATACAAGAAGATGAACCAGGATGTTCATGGGGAGCTTGGTTTTAAATTCGAAGATCTGCATGCTTTCCAGGAATCCGGCAAAATGGCCGAAAAGATGGGGGAAGGGAAAAAAGCAGCACCCATTACCGACGAGCTGTTTCAAGCCAGAGAAACTAAAGAGGCAAAGGAGAGAAGAGAAGGAAAGCATGTCGGCTTAGGGACGAAACTGTACAATCACTTCTTTGGTACATCGCGCATGGCAAACAAAGGCGTCAAGATGTCCAATACCAGCATATTCGGAGAAGTGGGCTCCTATGCTGCCAGAGCCCGGAAAAATCATTATATGTTGACCGAAACAGTAAAGGACCCTGAAACCCAAGAAGAGAAAAAAATAACTCGAAAAGCCAAGACAAACGCGGATAAAAGAGAAGCAGCCAGACAAAGGGCAGCCAGGTTCTATGATAACTTTGGTATAGATATGAAGGGCCACTACAATGACAAAGGAGAGCTCGTCTATGATGACAAAAATATAGCGACCTGGAATCCGAATATAAAGATCAATAAGCCGGAAATTACCGGTAATTCAAAGGACAGCTTTAAGTCCGTAGAAGAAAAGGTTGGACAGAAGGATCTTGATGCGGTTGTCAAACTGGAGGAAGCCGGATTTATAAGATCTGCGGTGCAGGAGACAAAAAAAGCTGCAAAAGAGGGTGATCCGGATGTTGTGATCCAGACACTTTCAGGAGATAAATCCGCCAGAAATATGATGACGGCATATAAACTCCTGGGAGCGAGTGAAAAGGATCTTTTACAGTTCAGACTTGCACTTATCGCTTATATGGTACCCACCGGCAAGAAGACTCTGTATGATATTATTCAGGAGAGCAAAGAAAGTGATGTTCCCGTTACGGGAATCGATATGTCGGAGCCGGGACTTATGTATGAAAGCTTTGTCAGGTCCACCAAGGAGGTTCTGGGCATAGATATCACAGAAGCACCAAAGGAACCTGAAGATAAAAAGAAAAAGGGGAAAAAGCCCGAAGAGGAGCAAAAGCAGCCTGAGGGACCTGAGTACGATCTGCCTATGCCCATGAAAATTGTCCGTGACTACATAGACAAGGAAAAGAAGGATAAAAAGCCGGGACTTGAGCCGCTGGCGAATTTCAAGGGAAGAAAGCGTTCGAATTCCTTGCCTCTTCCTTCAAAGAAGGCTTTGCCGGAGATCCCGAAAAAGAAGAATCCCGACGGTCCTAAAAAGGATATGGGAGATGCTCAGACTCTTGAGAGATTCAAGAGCATATTTGGTGACTTCTCAGGCCAGGCAGCGGAAATTTTTGTCGACGGCGGAAAAGAAGAGCATGCAAGAATTCTTTCGGAGAAGCTCAGAAGCGCAACGGCTAACGAGGAAAAAAAGGCTGCCCTTAAAGGCGTCATAACGGAGATGAAGGCAAGCGCAGAGGGCGGAACCGCAGATGGCTTCTGGCTTAGCTTCATCAATACATTCGGCACAGCTTATCTTCAGAATACTGTCGGTGCGGTCAATGAATCCGCGTACAGTGAACATACCACCGAGCTTATCGCATTCCTTAAGGAAAGTGACAGCGATCTGAAGACAATGATCATGGAAATATATAACGCAGTTCAGCAGTAAAGGAGAAAGGCATTTATGGCTGATTTTCTCGAAGAACAAAAAAAACAAAGCCTTTTTCAACAGGTACAAAAAGAAAAAGAGGTTAGTCAGGGTAACGTAACGCAGCAGAGAATGGCTGAAGTTATGGGACAGACTTCCTATGTGAGCGAAACCGAGAAGACCAAGGATAAGGCTTTTTACAGTGTGGACAATAGGGCCGAAGAACTGATCGACAAGGTCAGAAATAAAGCCCTTACGCCTTCGGAACAGAAAGAGATTCTGGAGGAGGACCGCAAGTTTCGTACGAAAGCGGGTATCAGACTATGAGCGGAACCAGAGAATATGGTTTTATGGAACTGAATCCTGATAATACGCCGGGTGATATGTCACAGGACTTTTTCCGCGCCGGCACTGTTTACTATGCGGAGACATCGGGAAACAGGATCGTGTCGATGCTGGTATTGCTAAAGTCCGGAGTGAAGCCGGATGAGATAATCCTGTATGGTATTTATACAGCACCGCTTTCTCAGGCCGATGAACTGGTTACGGGAGTGCTGGAGAAAAGGGGATATCATCCCTTGAGACTTCTGTTCGGTAAAGCATACTCGGAACTGAAAAATAACGGCTACAGATATATGAGAGCCAGGCTGATCGGGAATTACGGTCAGTTAACTCCCTACTATACCACTCTCAGAAAGGAATTCTTTATTCCCGTATCACTGAACAATGTAGTGTGCAGGGAAAACAGAAGTGATGTCCTGAGACAGGAATGGATCAGGGATCTAAATTATTCTCATCTTGCGTAAGGACACAGTAAAAAAATGAGGGAAAAAGTAATAGGGGTTGTCAGTATTGTTCTTGTCATTGTAGCTGTTGTGTTTTCATACTTTCTTGAACAGTATATCAGGCCCGGATATTTTGTAAAAAGTGTAATTAAAGTAGCATCATTTGGCGGGATCATTTGTTTATATACATTGGTTTCCGGAAAAAGAATATTTGATGTCATAGGACTTCACAAGACCGTAAAGATCGTTAAACTGGCAGGCGCGCTGGCCTTGTTTATCGTAGGCGGAGTTGCCATATTTTTTATTTTCAAAAACCTGATAAACTGGGATTCTATCAGAAATACTTTGACTTCCAGGGAAGGGCTCACCAAAGAGAACTGTATAATCGTATATTTTTACATCGTCGTGGTCAATTCATTTTTGGAAGAAGCTTTTTTCAGAGGGTTTATACCCGGGCTTTTTACCAAAAAGAAGATTGGCTATTGTTTGAGTGCGGTATTGTTTTCGGCATACCACATCGGAATAATAGGAAACTGGTTTAATCTTCCGCTGTTTATCCTGTGTGTTGTGGGTCTGGTTTTGGTCGGGCTGTTTTTGCAGTTTTTGAGTGTGAAGTTTGAAACCATCGCAGCCGACTGGATGGTTCATGCGAGCGGAAATCTTGTTATCAACGCCATAGGAGTATTCTTGATATTTGGCATGCTGTAATGTTTGCTTGAGGGATATTTTTAGTGCAAAGGATCAAGTCACGGTAATGGACGTAAAGACAAATGAAACAAAGACATCCTTGATCATGGAGGGCGGAGCCATGCGCGGCCTGTTTACCTGCGGGATCATAGATGTTTTTATGGAAAACGGTATAAGCTTTGATGCCGCTGCAGGAATATCCGCAGGGGCCATATTCGGTACAAATTATAAGTCTGGACAGATCGGAAGACCGCTGAGATATAATGTGAGATTTTCAAAAGATCCCAGATATGGCAGCATCAGATCCTGGTTAAAGACCGGGGATCTCTATGACGTGGATTTCTGTTACAGGGAAATCCCCGATGTACTTGACCCCTTTGACAGAAAGAGTTTTGCGGAAAACCCGATGATCTTCTATATAGGAGCTACCGACGTGGAAACGGGTAAACCCGTATATCATAAATGCAGTGATGGCAAAGATTTAGATATGCAGTGGATCAGGGCTTCTGCTTCACTACCCGGAGTGTCCAGGCCGGTGACCATAGAAGGCCGGACGCTTTTAGACGGAGGAATTTCGGATTCTGTACCCTTTGAATTTATGGAATCCATAGGATACAACAGGAATGTTATCATTTTGACACAGCCGAAGGGATATCGGAAGACGAAGAGTAAACTGGTTCTTTTTATGAAAATGATGCTCCGCAAATATCCTAATGTATACAGAGCAATTGTTACCAGGCATGAGATGTACAACAGGCAGATGGATGAGATCGACAAAAGGGAGACGGAAGGAACCGCTCTGGTATTAAGACCTGAGGAAGCACTGGGCATCAGTCGCACCGAAAGCGATCCTTCCGAGCTTGAGAGAGTATATAAAATGGGACGTGAAGTGGGAGAAAAGGCTCTGCCCCGGGTTAAGGATTTCCTGGTAAAGTAGATCTGATGACCTGGAAAACGGTTTTGTGCAGGAAACCCAAAAACTCGAAATAGTTTCCGAATATTTTGGGAGTATTGCCTATTATGAATAAACGGGTTATGTGATAGTATGATTACAGTTACATGAACTTAGTTTACAAGTATTCATGATATTTTGCTCCTTAAGATTGGACCGGTATAATGCCGGTCCTTTTTTTGTTAAAAAATATCTTGACGAATATAGAAGAGAGTGCTATCTTTGAACTGGAGTTAGACACAACTAACTAAAGTTCAAAAAATATATTCCACTCAGAAAGGGGTGTTTGTTTATGGTTACTAAGGTTTTAATGGGTTTATTGATACCCTTTTTGGGAACCTCTCTTGGTTCCGCTTGTGTTTTCTTTATGAAAAAGGAGCTGGGAAAACAGCTTCAGAGAGCTTTGACGGGATTTGCAGCGGGAGTTATGGTGGCTGCATCCATTTGGAGTCTTATCATACCTGCCATGGAACAATCCAAGGGGATGGGAAAACTAAGCTTTCTTCCCGCATTTATAGGCTTTTGGCTGGGCGTTCTTTTCCTGCTGCTTTTAGACACCGTGATACCTCATTTACACATGAATGCGCAAAAGGCTGAAGGCCCTAAAGCGAAACTGAAAAGATCAACAATGATGGTTCTTGCTGTTACGCTTCATAATATTCCTGAGGGTATGGCGGTTGGAGTAGTATATGCCGGATTTATTTCAGGAAACGCTTCGATAACTGCCGGCGGAGCATTGGCACTTGCTCTCGGTATAGCCATCCAGAATTTCCCTGAGGGCGCTATCATATCAATGCCTTTATGCGCTGAGGGACAGAGTAAGGGCAAGGCTTTTGGACTGGGAGTTTTATCCGGTGCTGTTGAGCCCATCGGAGCTGCACTGACTATTCTGGCAGCAGGCTTTTTTGTACCGGCAATGCCTTATCTTTTAAGCTTTGCCGCCGGTGCCATGGTTTACGTTGTTGTGGAGGAACTGATCCCTGAGATGTCAGAGGGTGAGCACTCCAATATCGGAGTAATAATGTTTGCTCTTGGATTTACCCTCATGATGGCTTTGGATGTAGCACTTGGGTAAATAAATGTGATATAATGAGTTCCAAACTTTTCAGACAGGATAACAAAGCTTGAGGGAAGATATGTACGAGGATTTAGAGAGAGATTTAAAAAGACATACAAAGGTTATAAAGGCTTCTTTTTCAAAGAGAAAACTGGAGGTTTTGCAGTATTCTTACAAGTCTGTTCAGGAAAACGGAAACAAGGATGCCGACTGTAATGTTTTTATAGAGATTGCCAGCATTGGGAAAAAGGATGTAAAGCTGGAGGAACAGATGGAGCTTTCTTTCTTTGACGACAGTGCGGAGAGCGGAAATGCTGATAAAGAAGATGCCATAGAAAGATGGATCGACGAGGATGTGGAGATCGTCGTAAATATTTATGACGAACTGGGAGAGATAATCCTCTCGGAATCGGAATATCTCCTTGCTTTCAAATATGAGGGATATGACACTGTAAAGATCCTGCTTTCCCTGGATGGACAGACTCTTAAATTAGCGAAGTCGGCAAAGATTTTTTGCAGATAAATAAATGTGATAAAAGGGTTATTGCAGAGGAGAGGATTATATGGAACTGATAATAAGCACAGTGGTCTGCATCGCTTTACTTATCGTTTTAAATATTTGTGCGAAAAAGGGGATGAGGCTTCCTGCCAAGTTTTTGATACATCTTGTTTTACTGGGGCTGGCGGTTGCGGCGGTCATCACGCTGTTTTCTGTTTTTGTAAGCGACTGGGATTCTATGCTGCTCACCGGTCTGTTAAAGCTTAACAGTACAAATTTTCTATATATGCTCATCGATAATTTTATATTGACGGCTCTTATGGAAGAAGGCCTGAAATATCTTGTCGTAAGGCTGTATCTGCGAAAAAAGGACCGGATCAAATGTAAATATCAGGGAATTGTGGCTGTATCGGCGGTGGCAGCGGGATTTGTTGTGGCTGAAAACATTATTTACATCTTGGGAGATTCGGGGCTTATTCTGAGGATCACCTTCGGTTTATTCGGTCATTTTGTTTATGCAGTGTTTATGGGGACCGATATTTCAGGGGCAATTATGACAAGTGATGCTTCCATGAAAAGAAAGCTTTACCTTAGGGCACTCTTTTTGCCCACGCTTTTGCATGGGGCATATGATCTTGCGCTTTCGGTCCTGGAACTTGATATGGATCCTTTCTTGTATATTTTATTATTATTGCATATTTTGGGAGCCTTCGTATTCTTTTATGTCATTGCAACCATAAAGATAATAAGGGGTGCCGTCAGGGAGATGAAAGCACTCCGCAAAGAAGCTTATTTTGCAGGCGGTTGTTTTTGGTGCATAACACCTATTTATAAAATGTACGGAGTTGATAAGGTGATCTGCGGCTATGCCGGAGGTGATGAGGAGAATCCCACCTACGAGCAGGTAAAGCATCAAAAGACCGGTCACAGAGAGACGATAAAGCTTGTGTATGATCCGGAGAGAGTCGCATACGAAAAGCTTTTGGATATATATTTTGCAAATGTGGATCCCTTTGACGGTGAGGGACAGTTTATAGATAAGGGATTTTCTTATACGCTGGCTATTTTCTATACTTCGGAAGATGAGAAAAAGCTGGCAGAAGAAAGGATTGCTTCTCTGGAAAAAGAATCAAATAAAAAAGCCCGGGTGGCACTGCTTCCTTACAAGAACTTCTATGAAGCGGAAGAGTACCACCAGGACTATTATCTTAAAAATCCGGAAGCATTCGAGAAAGAACTCATCGAGTCCGGAAGAAAACAGGCTGATTGACCGGTTTTATCGGCCGGATGCTTTCTTGGCTTTTCCGAGCTTTGCGAACAGCCTGATCAGGAGCGTATAAATGAATCCGACAAACACAATGATCACTGCCAGAAGTATGATCCACCATACAGGACCCATCCAGGGGGATTCTTTTGTAAAACCGATGGCTCCTGCGGGTGATCCCCAGTTCAGGAAAAAGTAGGGGTAGTTGAGTGTGCCCACAAAGTGCCAATGGTTAATGTAGCCGATGGCGGAAAAGATCACATAATAGATTGGCGGGATCACACAGTATAAAAAATCGGTTTTTCTGAGATTCATTTTATCTGAACAAACAAATAAATCTGTTACGGCGCAGAGCGGTACCACCACATGGGTGAGTACGTTATTTAATTTGTACGGGTTCGGAAGAGTAGGCGCCAGAATAAATATAAAGACGATTCCGGTGAGGGAAATGGCTACCGTAAACATGAGCTTTAGAATGTTTACCACTCCGGAATCGTATTTTTTCTTTTTAAACAAAAAAATGCCTTCGTATATGAACCATCCCGCGATCCAGAGATTCGACTGTATTGTAAAGAATAATAGGGCATTCCAGTTGGACATAAATCCGTTTTTGCCCAGAATCGACAGATATGTTCCGTATAAAGCGGCAATAACTGTAACGATTTTGAGCAGAAGTGAAATATACTTTTTCATAGCAATAACCTTTCGTCATTTTCATTCTTCGCAAAGGATTCTACCATCAAGCACACAAAGATGCTATGGGTTTTATTCTTATTTAATTCTTTTTTCTCATATTTTTTATTCCCGGAATCTGATAAAATAAAAATGACCCTTGGGGACGGAGTCAGTGGGTCATTTTCAGAATATTCAGACAATGACCCACTGACTCCGTCCCAATAGGCCACCAATAGGCCACCAATAGGCCACCAATAGGCCACCCATAGGCCAAGATGGTTATGCATAGGAGATGAAAGAAAAATGAAAAGACGGTTGTTTACAGTATTAGCAGCTTTGGTCATGGCTGTGTTATTCGCAGCGGGCTGCGGCAAGGCGCAGGCTACCACCATGAGGATCTGTTTCTATTCGGGGGATGTGCGCTTAAGTAACAGCGGAAATGAATCAGCAGTAAAAGAAGATTTGAGATTAAAAAACGGTGATGTGCTGGATACCATGTCTCAAAGTCTGGCCAAAGTCAGCCTGGATGATTCTAAATTAGTTTCCATGGATCAGAACAGTTCCACGGAATATAAACAGAACGGTAAAAAGCTTGAATTGTATGTTAAAAGCGGAGCAGTATTCTTTAATGTGATGAAGCCTCTTACCGATGAGGAGAGCTTTGAAATACGTACCTCAACCATGATCACCGGAATAAGAGGAACTTCCGGAGTGGTCAGAACCTCCGACACGGGGGATTCGGTCATTATTACCGACGGAAGCGCAGTGGTAAAAGGCATTAATCCGGAGACAGGTGAGGAGGCAGAGCAGCTGGTTTCTGCCGGGGAGAAGCTGACGGTCATTATTCACCGGGAAGCTGAGAATGGGTCTGTAGAATTTATATTGCAAAAAATAGAGCCGGGGGATCTGGATGGGTTTGCGATTGACGCGATAAACGAGAATCCGGACCTTTTACTTAGAGTATTAAACGATACCCGATGGTCTTTCTTCCCTTCAAGAATGAGCGGAGCCGGAGGAGAACCTTCGGTAATGGAAGGTGATCCGCGGGATGAGGGGATCGTTATAGAAGGAAAGGTCGAGGACGGTATACAGCTAATGGCATATTATAGCTTCGATCCTTCCGATACGGACAAGGCAATCCTCGATAGCATTATAGATGCATGTGAAAAAACAAATGAAAAAGATGCGGCGTATATGCTTCCTGACAAAGCATTTGTTAATATGTCCGAGTCCGCGGTTTCAGCCTGCAAAAGGTATATGGAAAGTGATTCGGAATACAGGTTCGTATATCGGGGATATAAGGTATGCGGACAATGTATGGATTCGCAGAAATGCCTTTATCTGATCCCTGTAGAAGACGGTACAGGATACCTTATAGGATTTGTGGATCGTTCATATTCGGGCAGCATCTTCGATCCGGATCTGACCTATACCTACGGTCATTGTGAATGTAAAAACGGAATGTTCAACGGGTCTTTCTATGTAGAAGAATGGCGTGAACTTCCATACGAGAGCGACCCGTCTACTCTTTATCATCATATAACCGGTTCTGTCATAAACGGATTCATGGATGGTGAGACTTTGGAGGAAGGTACTACCTGGAGCATACAGTGTGAGCCCAATCCTATACGGAGTTTTTCTACATTCAGTATGGGTGAACCCTTGGTAAAAGGAACCACTGAAGATGGAGAAGATGCATACAGTGAAGTCTACTATTATGATGTGACCGGAGAACCCAAATTGAGCTCTAGCTGCCTGGGCTGGTCATGGACCCCGGGATGCAGGGTGATCCTTTCTGCTTACAGCGGCTCTATCTCGCTCGGAATGCAGGATGACGCACTATTTACATACCCGTATTGACCTATTGGCGTTTGGCCCATGGGGACGGAGTCATGGGACCATTTTCAGAATATTCAGACAATGAACCACTGACTCCGTCCCCCAGGGTCATTTAGTGGTGTCGGCAGATGGAGAGAAAATATGGAGAAGAAGATCAGGAAATACAGAAATAATCTGATCACCAGTGGGATGGCGGTGGTGTTATTCACTGTGTGGGATGTGATCAAGCTGGCGGCGGGCTGTCTGACAAACAGTACCTACAGAGAATACTATCAGAACACTATACATTATGATAATAAGCTCTTGCTGTATATTGAAATAATCGTAATTATTCTGTTTATAGGCATTTTTGCCGCCATTCAGGCTGTTGTGGGCTTTTCTGCTATACGGATCGGCAAGGGAGCAAGACAAAGAAACGGATATTTCGTGCTCTGCGTTATTATGATCCTGCTAACCATTGGTTCCTTGTATTTATCCGTAACGGATCAAACCGGGATGAGCTTTGATATTGTCCTGGCCGGCTGTATCATGGATTTTACATTGCTTCTTGCGCTTATTGATCTTTTTGTATCATCCATCATGGTGAGAAAACTGGAAAAGAAGCTTTCACGGGAGGGCGCATAAATGCAGAAAGATTTTCATTATTATGCAACCTATGCGGCTGCGATCATGGCAGGCTATTCCCACGAGGAAAGTCTTAATATATGCTATAGTGCGCAGTTTGTTGATGAATGTACCAGGACCTTTATAGCACGGGTGAAGGGACCCCTTAATGCTGCAACGACACAGCTTCAGCTGGAGATGCTGGATGCGGAAACAGATGCCGTGGGACTGCAGGATATCACCAGGATCTGGGCCTCGTTTCACTTTTTACCCCGGGATCTGTATGCCGAGAAAAAGCGCTGCACAAAAAGATATCTGAGAAAATACCGTCTCATATGCGGACCTAACAGTGAACTGGTCAAAGAAACGGTGCAACTGGCAAAGGATTCTTCACTCCAGGGGGTGGGCATTGCGATGCATATTCTTGCAGACACGTGGGCTCACAGATATTTTGCGGGAACACCTTCACTGGTAATAAACAACACAGATTCATATTT
>CACXGM010000107.1 GCA_902767075.1 uncultured Lachnospiraceae bacterium | reverse complement strand
TCCGATGTCAGGTTAAAGGTGCCTGAACTGATGTAAATATATCCAAGGGTGTCGTCCTCATCATTTGCACTGTGAAGGCAATCGGTACCTGCATCTATCACAAATGTTCCGTCTGCGATCCTGATGCTGTCTTTTCCGTTTATTCCGGAAGCAGACGCTGTGATGTCATATTCTCCCGATGTGATCTTTACATCATCTTTACCAACGATCCCGCGTCCGTAACCATTGGTTATGACAAGTTTTCCTTCACCGTTAAATACGATATCATCCTTTGCGTAGATCACGGCATCGATGTTATTATCGTCTATGGCCACATACTCGCCTGTGGTGGAGAGATTATTCTCTGTTCCTTCGGCCAAGGTGATGAAGACTTTGTCCGCACCCTTTACGTAGATGGCTGCGGAAGAGCTGTTTGCAATACTAACACCATTAAGCACCAGCTGTACCTTTTCATCCTCTGCGTCAACCACGATCTGTCCGTTTGAGAGCGTTCCCGTGATCTCATAGACTCCTTTTTCCGTAATGGTAATGGTGGATCCGTCGACCTTTACAGAGCTCTTTTTGCAGGAGGAGCCGCTGTCCGATAAAACGATCTGCACTGAATCACTCTCGTCATACGTGGAATCAAGGTCTCTTTCCGAGAACTGATCCGATGTGTCAATGTAGCTTGTGGCTACCACGGATGTCCCTGTGGCTGCGGATGTCCCCGAAGGAGCAGCCTCATCGCCTGACTCAAGCGTTTCAGCTGCAGTCGACTCACCTGTCAGGGAATCGGTGGCGGATTTGCTTCCCGCATTTCCTGCTGCGTTCCCGCATGCTGCCAGAGAAACGCTGAGAAGCCCCGCCATGATAATTGCACCTAATTTATTTCTGAAAAAATATTTTATCTTTTTATAATTCATTTGGAATCACCTCCGGATTGGACATGCTGATCTCGAGATTGCCGTTTCTTGTTCTGAGTTTGTCCATAAATTCTTTTTGCTTTGATTCGTCCTTTAACATTACATTGTAGCGAAGCTTAAAAAGGCTTCCCATATTGCTAGTCTTCACCGATACCAGCTCTGATTCGTTAGTATAATCGTTTAAGATGTCCGTAAATACTTCGCTGTATTCCAGATCTTCGGGAATGGTGATGCGAAGTTCTTTTTTGAGTTCATCCTTTGCACCGAAACGTACAAAAGTAAGTGCCAGCATGATGAGTGATACAACCACCGTAAAGACTGCAGCATATCCAAGATAGCCCATTCCGGAAATGAGGCCTGCGCCCATGGCGATGAAGATGGTGCTGATCTCCCGGGCGTTTCCGGGCCGAGAGCGGAACCTTACCAGGCTAAAGGCTCCTGCCACCGCAACGCCTGCTCCGATATTTCCGTTCACCATCATTATGACCACTGCTACTATAGCAGGCATCAGTGCGGTGGAGATGAGAAAGCTCTTAGAAGCTTTGTTTCTCAGGCTGTAGAGCCATGCCAGAAATATACCCATTGCCAGGCTGGCGCACACGCATATCAGAAACTGTGATACAGGGATCGTCTCCGCTGTCGCATCAAAAATACTTCCAAATATATTAGTCATTTTATTATTTTCCTTTCTTTAATCAAACCTTTTTTTGCATATGTTTTCTTTATCAGATTTTCCCGTGTCTCAAATACACTCTTTGTATCTTATCAGGTCTTTATCATACAGGACTTCCCGGGTCGGGATCGGGAGCCTGTCAGCCAGCCCTTTGTCAAGCAAATAGGCTGTGCCGTATTTTGAAAATGATGTCTTGTAAATATGATTTTCTGTGAGGATCCTCACGAACCAATCAGGCATTGCCTCTCCCACCTTCACTTCCATCAACACGTGATCGCGGTCCAGAAGCCTGTTGCCGTAATATCTCTTATCCATTCTGAGATCATCGGTTCTCCACCTTATATTGTCATCGAAGGTGATGCGAAATTCGTGATCATCCTTTGCATAGAAGGCGTCTCTCTCGTACTGGAGCATCATTGCGGGCCGGATCCCCCTGTAGTAGTTTATAAAGTATTCTATCTCTTTAACTATCTGTTCTTTCGAGGAGCCCTTCATTAACCTGTCTCTGAATCCTGCCATCAAAAATCTAGCCGCTCCGGGAGTTCCTGTAAAGGATCCCGGAAGAAAGACTCTGGACTGCGGAAGTGTCATCCCGACTCTTCTTTTATATACGACTCCTTCATATTTCTTTTTGATCTCCACAAAAACCTGTGAATCGTCATCCGCTATGCCGTAGCTGCGAAGCCTGAGCTTTTCTTTGTACAACGGCTTGTCTAAGCTGCGTCTTGCGAGAATAGAATCGGGAGTGTCGTAGTAGAGGGACTGAATCCTGCTTTTCCCGTGTTCATCTTCCTTCATATACTCTGACATTCTGTTTATGATCCTTTTTTGCTGATCCCGGGTGATCATGTACTTTATTTCATATCTTTTAAAAATCGTCTGGTCTCCCATATATTGATTCCTTTCGTTTTTCCTTGTCTTAAGTGCCCCCTCTCTCGATCTGTTGTATTTAGGATATTTGGAATTTGTGAACGAACTGTGCCCGATCGGTGTAAAAAATGCGAAAAAAGTTCGTAAAAACTGTGTTTTCTTGACTTTTCAACGGTTTTATGCTTATTATAAAGATGTATAGGTGGCTTTAATTGTGTTTTTCTTTTTGATATATATCTGAAAGAAACGGAGGTGTCAGACGTATGGCAATGAATATACAGACTAAAGTCGTAATTCAGGATGAATCCGTTCGAAACGCCCGCAATATCAATTCGGGAGCAGATCTAAAGAATAACGAAGTTTCATCCGAAAGAGCGAAACAGGTACAGGAAAACCGCGAAGAGAATCGTGTAAGAGCCGAGGAAAACCGCAAGGCTGTCATTGAAGAACAGATGAAAGCGGCCACACTCGATGAGACAAAGGGTAAGGTCATTTCCGAATCAACGGACGGCGATACCCTGCGTGCCAGTGAGAAATCCCTTGAAGCTCTAAATGACGGAATCGTGCTCGCCAAGGGAAGAGAAACAGAAGCTGCAGAAAAAGCAGCCGAAGAAAAAAAGGCTGAGGAGACAAAGGATCCCGGCAATCTGAACGGATATTCCTCCAGTCAGATAGATGCTCTCTACCGCGAAGGAAAGATCAGCCGTCAGGACCGCGACGAGGAGATCGAGCGCCGTGAAGAGATAAAGGAAGCCGCAGGAAACACCGCAGCCACCGATGATGATAAAAAGACTGAAGCTGCTAAGGAAGACACCGCAAAGAAGACTGCTTCCGATATGAATTCAGACAAGGCTGATGCGGCAAAGAACGCTAAAGATAATGATGAAAAGCGGGCAGAGGCCGCAAAGGAACGCGAGAAGCGTGCACAGGTTTCAGAAGAAAGGTCGAAGCTTTTAGAGGAAAGTAACGAACAGCTCTCCGCTTTCGAAGCCAGCATGAATGATCTGATGGGTCAGAGAATGAGAGCAAATCTCGATCCGGACCTTGAGAGATTCGACACTGTGGAAGGCTTCAATGTCAAAGTAAATCAGTAAATTTCGCATAATAAAACATCCGGATCCGGTAATACCGAATTCGGATGTTTTTTTGCGCTTGTCATTATATAGATCACTGTCCAAGCAGATTTATATAGAATACAAATTCTACTCTTCTGGAGGAATCCTTGTCCACAGTTCCGTCCTCAAAGTAAACCGGATGGTCATAGGAGTAACCAACGGGTACCAGAAGCTTTGAGAGTTTTGCTTTGGCATCATCATTCAAGGGCGCTTCATCCAGGCAGTAATTCTTTACACTCTCGGCGCGCTGCTGTGAAAGCTCCAGGTTGTAATCGTAGTTTCCGTCGGTGTCAGTGTGTCCCTGAATCTCTACTTTAGAGATGAATCCGTCATACTTTTCATCACTTATAACATTAGCAAACGTGGTAATGAATGCCTTCAAAGCATCTTTACCTTCATCTGATAATTCTGCCTGCGCAAGAGCAAACAGTATTGATGAATCCAGCACGATCTCACCGGTTTCTTCATCAATCTGCGCAGCTATTCCGTTGCTGCTAAAGGCGGTCTTAAAGTCATCCAGGAGATTTTCTCTGGTCTCCAGGATCTCTTCTATCTCTTCATCTGTGAGGTATTGAAGCTCTTCGGCATCTTCTTCCGTAATGTTTGCACCCAGGTCCTCTATGGTGTAGTGATTCACACTTGCCTCCGAGAGGAAAGTGCTCAGGTAATAGAAGTTTCTGCTGCCGTCGGAGAATACCAGTCCGTCAAATCCACAGTAGAACATTACCAGCTGATAGCTGTGTACCTGTCCGGAAGGATATTCATAGGAGAAGGTGAACAGTCCGTCTTCGTCCCATTTTGCTATTCCGTTACAGCTCTTTGTCTGTCCGTTGTCATCCACTTTCAGTGAGAATGCGGATTTTTTATTGTTTATGTTGCCCTCTTCATCCATGGCAACGGTCAGGTCTATACCGGTGATGTCCCCAATCTTTCTGGAGTTCTGGGAAAGGCTGCTCTCCACCGAAACTGACTCTTCTGTCACATAACTTCTCCAGCTGGTGAAATCTCTCTCAATCAGAGTATATTGTGAGGTTTCGGTGCTGAGAGTAAGTCTGGGGCCGCAAAACTCAAAGGTGTACGAAAGAGTGTTTTGCTCAAACGTGTACTCAAGCTGTGCTGTTTCCTCGTCGAAGCTCCAGCTTGCAACCGGTGTAAAGGTGATGGTATTTCCATCGACTTCATATGCCGCATCGATGGATACTCCGTTGTTGTTATCACCCTCCACTGCGAAATACAGCTGACACCAATTATACGAAGTGTCTGTGATAAGCGGATTGTCCAGTTCCGCGTTTCCCGCCACGATCCTGTAAGGAATGGAGGAAATCTTGTAACTCATCAGAAGTGTGCTGACATTTCCGCCCTGGATCCACTCGCATTTATGCAGAAAAACATTGGATGCGTAGGATGTCTGAATACCGTCATTCGGATGATTTAATCTGTAATCACCGTAAAACATCTGCGGTGTGTATTTTACTTTTGAATAGATCTCTGCTGCTGTTTTCTGCTCTTCGGGCTCTATCAGATCTCCGCTGTACCAGCGTCCGTCATAGAAGGTTTCGCCAAAAGGGAAAAATGAATCACTGTCGGAAGAAGGTCCTCCGGATTCACCTGTACCTTCCGCACTTTCCTGAGTATCCGCCGTCTGCCCTTGCGTGCCCGCTGAAGATGCGGAGCTGTTTGATGAGGCGTTGTTTCCCCCACAGCCCATGGTCAGCAGGGATGCCACCATCAAGGGTATAATGCAAAGAGCCAATTTCTTATTCTTAACAGACAACAATTTCTACCTCCCAAAGAATTATCTTCTTGTCCCCTTTATATTTTTACAGCTGAGGCACCAGTGCCTTTACCAGCTTTGCGCAGTGTTCCGCTGCATGTTTTTCAAATGTCGGATAGTCCATCTGTGCGGAGTCGTCCGCTTTATCCGAGATGGCTCTTAAGATCACGAACGGGATCTTATTTAAATATGCGCCGTGTGCAATGGAAGCTCCCTCCATCTCGCAACAGTCTCCGGCGAAGTTTCGGATGATGCGTTCTTTTACAGCTTTGTCAGCTATGAACTGGTCGCCGCTGGCCACCTTACCCACCAGAGTGTGTAGCTCGGGAAGAACCTGCGCACAGGTCTTTTCCGCAAGGGCTATCATCTTTTCGTCAGCTTGAAATTCCTTTATTCCAAGCTGCGGCACCTCCCCGAGAGGATATCCGAAATTAGTGGCATCAACATCATGATGAACCGCAGTCTTTGAGATAAGTATATCTCCGATGTCCAGCTTTGCATTCAGCGATCCGGCTACACCGGTATTTATGATATGTGTCACTTCAAATACATCTGCCAATATCTGTACGCAGAGGGCGGCATTTACTTTTCCGATCCCGCTCCTGACAATGACAACGTTTGCTCCGTCAAGGGTACCCTCGTTGAATTCCATGTTGGCTTTCTTAACCACACGGGTGACATTCATCTGTTTCTTTAAGGTCTCGACTTCGAGTTCCATGGCTCCTATGATTCCTATTTTGCTCATATATACCCTTTCTATGTTCTGCAAACCAGTTTAAACATTTACCACAAAGACCACCGGCCTGCGGAGCCGATGGTCCTGTTTATTCTGATCTTTTAAAATGACAGCCCTTTGATCATGAATCAAAAAAGCTTCTGCCGTCATCGGTAACAAGTCTCTCTGCCTTCGGATACTCAAAGATAGCGTTATTCTCAGCATTTTCTGCCAGATAATCGGCAAATCTTCTCGCATACCACTTTGCCATTTCCAGATTGTGCAGGCGGTAGTTTCCACAGTTCACGGGCAAAGCACCGGGCACCTCCTCTGCGGCCTCAACGGATCTGAACGCTCTGAGGAGCAGGTCATGGATCTCCTTTGGTGCGCGGTTTCCCTTCATGATGAGGTAGAAACCTGTTAAGCATCCCATGGGTCCCCAATAGATGATCTGATCCTTCCAGTCGGGGTCGTTTCTCAGATATGTGGCAATGATGTGCTCCAGAGAATGCATAGCGGACACTTCAACAGCGGGCTCTACATTAGGTCTGGTGACCCTGACATCATATGTGGTAACCTTCTGATCTCCGAGAATATCCACTCTGCTGGTGAAGATTCCGGGGATGATCTTGGTGTGGTCTACGGAAAAGCTGGGAATTAAATCCATAAGTATGTCTCCTGATCGGTAATTATTTCTTGTCGTCTGCGGGCTTGATGGCAACGGGCTTCTTGTAAGGCTTTATAACCGGTGCCTCTGCTGCGGGTGCTGCGGGCTTTTCTGCCTCTGCCTTCTTTTCAACTGCTTTTACAGTTTCCTTTGCCTTGGTTTCTGCAGCCTTTTCTTCCTTGACAACCTTTGCGGCTGCAGCTACGCCTTCCTTTGTAGCCTTGACAGCGGTCTTAGCGGCTTTCTTGGTCTCCTCGGTAGCTTTCTTTGTTACCTTCTTGGTCTCTTCAGCTGCCTTCTTTGCAGCTTTTTTGGTCTCTTCAGCTGCTTTCTTTGTAACCTTTTTGGTCTCTTCAGCTGCTTTCTTTGTTACCTTCTTGGTCTCTTCGGTTGCCTTCTTGGTTACTTTCTTGGCTGTTTTTTTAGTCTCTTCGGAGGCCTTTTTTGCAGCCTTTTTCGTCTCATCGGTAGCTTTCTTTGCTACTTTCTTGGTTTCATCAGTAGCTTTCTTTGCTGCTTTCTTTACTTCGTCGGTAGCTTTCTTAACAGCTTTCTTTGCTGCGCTGACGGTACGGAGTGAGAGGATCTTCTTTGCTACCTCCACATCTCCTACAATTGAATATTTCTGAGCCTCATAGCTTGCATCGGGCTCTTCCTTTCCGTCCAATATATCTATGAGAACCTTTGAGCTTATAATGACGGTCGCGTCATTATCGTAGTATTCATAGGGCTGAACATTGAACTTTCCCTCGGATACTTCGATGTACAGGGCGCCTTCACCCTCTCCTCTGACATTTACCTGGATGGCCTTGTGTCCTCCGATATCCCATCCTGCTGCCTTTGCATAAGCTTTCTGAAGCTTCTCAACAATTTTCTCGTAAGTCATTTTTTCCTCCTTAAACTCTCCTTGATCTTAACGATCATTAAACAAAGAACTTAACAACAAAGAACAAAACAACATATCAGTTTATTTCATATACAGTTTCCTATTATAATGCTTTTTCGCCTTAGTTACAACAAAAATATAGAAAAATATCCCCCGGCAGATAGTTTCCGCCGGGGGAATGATGCAGTGATCATTTATTTAAAATATCTGTTGAGGAGACCCTCGAGAGCCTTGCCGTGGCGAGCCTCATCACGCGCCATTTCGTGAACGGTATCGTGGATAGCGTCCAGGTTGTTCTTCTTTGCACACTTTGCAAGATCAACCTTTCCGGTGGTAGCGCCATACTCGCAGTCAACTCTCCATGCAAGGTTTGCCTTGGTGGAATCGGTCATCTTAGGCTCAAGCTCGGATCCAAGGAGTTCTGCAAATTTTGCTGCATGCTCTGCCTCTTCGTATGCAGCCTTTTCCCAATACAGGCCGATCTCGGGATATCCTTCTCTGTGAGCGATACGAGCCATGCACAGATACATTCCGACTTCGGAACACTCGCCGTTAAAGTTTGCCTTGAGCTGCTCGAAGATGAACTTTTTATCCTCTTCGCTGATCTCGGGATTGTTCTTAACGGTCTTTGCGTAAACGCCGAACTCATGCTCGGCAGCAAGTGCTATCTCTCCCTCTACAGCCTTGAATTTATCGCCGCTGACGTGACAAACAGGGCACTCTGCGGGGGGCTGATCTCCCTCGTGAACATAACCGCATACAGGACATACATATTTCATTTTGCTTTCCTCCTTGGTGTGTAAACATTTGTTGGTTTTTGCGAAGTTTTATCATTTCGCTTGCTTTAAATCTACTGTATAAAAGGTTCGGCGTCAACCTAAAATATTCCCATTTTTTTTATAGTTTTTTAAGAGTATTGTCCATTGCTTGTGATATACTTGATTTTGTAATCGGTAGATTCGCTTTAAAGGCGGGATTAATATGAAAATACGTACAAAAATCATTATCGCATGTATACTTTCCATCGTGATGCCGCTGATCTTCATGGTTCTCGCTTTTTTGGGAATCGGTCGTTTCCTGGGCGCCATCACACCGGAGATGAGATTCACCTTTGACCAGCTGACGAAGCATTGGCTCATCGACCTGTCCATCGCCGGAGTCGTGATCCTGATCGCAACGGGACTCCTGATCTCGGGGTGGCTGCATCGCGGCATTTATGAGCCAGTCAGCAAACTAAACGAAGCCATGGGAAAGATCCGTGAAGGTGATTATTCCTATGTGCTGGAGACGGATGCGGAAAATGAATTCGGCGATCTGTACCGCAGCTACGAGGACATGCGCATGCAGCTTAAGGAAAACTGCGAAGAGCGTGCCAGGCAGGAACTAAAAAACAGAGAACTGATCAGCAATATTTCCCATGATCTGAAGACCCCCATCACAGCCATCAAGGGTTACGCGGAGGGCATAATGGACGGTGTGGCCACCACCCCGGAAAAGACAGAGAAATATGTGCGCACCATTTACAACAAAGCGATCGATATGGATCGTCTCATCAACGAACTCACCACATATTCAAATGTTGACAACGACCGGATCCCGTACAAGTTCCTGCGGATCAACATCGCCGATTATTTCCACGACTGTGTGGAAGAGATCGGTCTGGATCTTGAACAGCGCGGCATCGAGTTTAACTATAGCAACATGGTGAACCCCGACACGCAGGTCATCGCAGATCCCGAGCAGTTAAAGAAGGTCATAAACAATATCATCAGCAACTCTATCAAATACATTGATAAGCCCAAGGGCATCATCAACCTGCGTCTGCTGGATCAGAATGATTCCGTTATGATCGAGATCGAGGATAACGGACGCGGCATAGCACAGCAGGATCTTCCAAAGATTTTTGAAAGATTCTATCGCACCGACGCATCCCGAAACTCCGCTCAGGGCGGAAGCGGTATCGGTCTTTCCATCGTAAAGAAGATAATCGAGGACCACGGCGGTTATATCTGGGCCACCAGCAAAGAAGGCGAAAGCACTTGTATGCACTTTGTTTTACGCAAATACATTGAATTATAGACAGGCAATAAATAACCAACGGAGATGAAAAAAGCATGAGTAGAATTCTTATTATCGAGGACGAATCAGATATTGCAGATCTTGAAAAAGATTATCTGGAAATGAGTGACTATGAAGTGGATGTCAGATCCACCGGCCGTGAAGGTTTGGAGGCCGCTAAGACAAAGACCTATGACCTGATCGTTTTAGACCTGATGCTGCCGGAAATGGACGGTTTCGAAGTTTGTAAGGAGATCAGAAAAGAGATCAACATCCCCATCATCATGGTATCCGCAAAAAAGGACGATATTGATAAGATCCGCGGACTCGGTCTGGGCGCAGACGATTATATGACCAAGCCCTTCAGTCCCAGCGAGCTGGTTGCCAGAGTCAAGGCACATCTTTCAAGATATGACAGGCTTGTCAGCGCAGGTCAGCAAAAGACTCAGAACGACATCATAGAGATCCGCGGACTCCGCATAGACAAGACAGCACGCAGGGTATTTATAGAGGGTGAAGAAAAGCCCTTTACCACAAAGGAATTCGACCTGCTCACTTTCCTGGCAGAGAATCCCAATCATGTGTTTACCAAGGAAGAGCTTTTCCGAAAGATCTGGGATATGGAATCCATCGGTGATATTGCTACCGTAACGGTTCATATCAAGAAGATCCGTGAGAAGATTGAAAAGGATAACGCAAACCCCGATTACATCGAAACGATCTGGGGTGTGGGATACCGCTTTAAGGTATAAGCCTTCTGTTTTATGTAAGCACTGCACCTGATAGAACAAAGAGTCGCTTGCGACTCTTTGCGCGCCGGTGCACAAACAAATGCGGCATACAAACTATGCCGCATTCTTTAATATCTTTATGTCTTTTTATTTCTATTACTTGATCGAAATAGTATCCCAGGTATCATCGGGAACGATTCCGATATAGGTCTTTCCTGCATTGAGAACGATGCTATTGCCATTCTCATCCAGGAACTGTGTATTTTCTACAAGAGTTGCCGGCTTGCTCCAGGTAATGGGAACACACTTACCGTCGGTGATGTAGTATCCTTCGCCCTCACCGGTAAGGTTATACCACATGTATCCTTCGCCCCACTCACCAAAGGATGCCTTCTGGAGAATAACGTTTCTGAAAGTCAATACTTCGCCGGTCTCGCCGTCTACGTGAGCTCTGTCGTACTCGTAGTACTCATAGAGATTGGTATCTTTATTGTAATGAAGCTCTGACTTGTTGTGAGGGAAGGGAAGGGAAATAACACCCTCTGCTGCCTTTTCAGATGCAAACTTTCCTGCGGTCAAAGCATCACTTTCGGTAAACTGGAAGTGAGGTCCGGTATAGTAGCTGTTGTACTCGGTATCAATGGTGGATGAGTTAACAAGATACTTTTCAAGGTCAGCCTTTGTGACGTACTCAGTGAACTCGCGAGGCTTTCCGTTGTCGATACGAGCGAAGACACCGCTGATATTATCAACAGAATCAAGTGCGATGTAGTCGTTGATGAACACGCCGGGACCACCGTCATGGCAGAGCACGCAGTTCCACTCGATGGTAAGGATGCAGTTGGTGGTTCTGGTACTTCTGATGCTTCCGAGTCTCTCAACCTTGCCCCAGTCTTTCATGAGAACAAAAAGTCTGGTAATACGGTTGTTTGCGGTGCTGTTCATCATCTCATAGATAACGTCCGCATCATTGAGTCCGTAGTGATCAAGAGCGGTAACCTCGTTGTCAACCATGACACCGATGGGTCTCTGATTCTCGATCTCTTTGTCTATAAGGAGTCCGGAGAGTTCGTTGTAAACATACCCTTCAGGAGCGTCCTCATTTTTTAGAATGTTCACGGTGGGAGCTGCCGGTTCGGGATCCGGCTCTTCCACGTCCGCCACGGGAGTTTCTTCATCCGTTGTTGACTGAATGGGCTGTGCTATGTTTGAAATGGAATCGGCATCGGAGCCGTTATCCTTTTTTCCGCAGCCTGCAAGCATGGAGGCAACCAACCCCGCGCAAATGATCGTTGCTAAAATTTTTCTTTTCATAAATCATATCCTTCCTGATCTTTTAACCTTTACCTATTGCCACAAGTACAACTCCTACTATGATAATGCACATTCCGAGTATTTTGCGGCCGGTGATCTTTTCTCCGAGAAGTCTGTTTGAAAAAAACATCGTCCAAATATATGTAAGCGATCCCAGCGGTAAAACTATCGCATAGGGAAGCTTCTGGAGCAAATAAATATTTCCTGCTGCCGCAATAACATACATTACTCCGCCGAGATAAAAGAAGGGCGAGAGTAATATCTTTAACTTGTTGCCGCCGTCCGCGGGGGATGACTTCTTTAAGAAGTAACTGGCCAGGGACGAAATGCAGGTCTCGCTGAGGAGAATCACCACGATAATGATGATATCTTTAGTGCTTAGAGGTGTCATTTTTGCTGCTACCTCCTATCACTACTACTCCTGCCATAACAACCACAACTCCTATGATCGTCACAACAGACATATATTCATGTAAAATAATTGCGGAAAGGATAAGGCCGAATACATAACTCATTGAGTTAATGGGCTGAAGAACCGAGAGTTCTCCGTATCCCAGGCCGATGGTCATGACCACCGCTCCGATCGCATATACCAAGAATCCGCCCATGACCCACAAAACAGGGGCCCAAGGAAATGTCTCGGGTTTCACCGCATCCGTAAAATAGCCCGTGATAAGTCCAAGGTCTGCTTTCTTCCAAAGCAATTGTCCAAGGGCGAGGCTAAATGCGGATATCAAAAGAAGGATAATACCCTTCGCGTTTTTCTTTAATGATTCGAGCATTGTAAACTCACTCCGATTTATATTTTATGGGTTAACGACATGTATGGGCGCTCCGCCTAAAAATGCCTTTATGTTGTCATATACACCCAGCACGCATCTTTCGCGCGCTTCCACACTTCCCCATGCAAGGTGAGGAGTGATGATAAGCTTGTTTGAGTCCTTTATCTTTGAGAGCGGATTTGAAAGTTGAAGCGGTTCTTTTTCCATAACATCAAGTCCTGCTGCCTTTATCTCGCCCTTTTCCAAAGCTTCGTAAAGATCCGTATTGTTTACCACAGGTCCTCTCGCCACATTTATGAGGATGGCGGAATTCTTCATTTTACGAAGGGCATCGGCATCGATGAAATCTCTGGTCAGATCACTCAGGGGACAATGGATCGAAAGGAAATCGCTGTCCTTCAGAAGCGTATCCTTGTCAACTCTCTCATACTTTGTAACCTTGCTGTTGCCGGTTACGGAATTGAAGATCACCTTGCAGCCGAAAGCTGTGGCAATCTCGGCCACTTTCTGTCCGATATTACCCATTCCGACTATTCCCCAGGTCTTCCCCGCCAGTTCATAAAAGGGAACTCCGAAATTCGAAAAGCGGTCCTGTGCGCTGTACTCGCCGCTCTTGACATACCTGTCATAATGGGCAAGGCTCTGTGAAAGTGCCAATGCCATAGTAAAAGTATGCTGTGCCACCATATCGGTGCAGTAATTTACCACATTGCAAACAGGTATTCCCCGGCTCTTTAAATAAGCCAGGTCGCAATTGTCATACCCGGTGGCGAATTCGCAGATTATCTTCAGGTTCTTCGCCCCGGAAAGGCTCTGCTCATTCATGGGGGATTTGTTTGCAACCACGATATCCGCGTCCTGTGTCCGTTCTCTGACTTCCTCCACAGTGACTGTGTTTGGATAACAGATAACCTCTCCCAGTTCATTTAAGCAGTCCACCGGTATATCCGGCCCCACGCTGTTTCTCTCCAAGACGACGATCTTCATTCCTAATCCTCACACAAGCTGCATTTCATTTGTCACTAGAGATAGTTTATTTATCTCAAAACTACACAAAATATGGTACAAAACCGTTTTTATTTTATCAAAGAGATGTGGCAAATTCAAGTTTCTGGTGGTAATATAAAATAATATTAAGAAACTTTTAAAAAGTAGTTTTATAAAGTGAGGTCCTGATCTTGAAAAAAATCGTTCTGACCGGCGGCGGTACTGCCGGACACGTCACCCCGAACATTGCGCTCATCCCCTTTCTGAAGGAGGCCGGCTATGAGATCGCCTATGTCGGTTCATACAACGGAATAGAAAAATCTCTCATGGAAGACATGGGTATTCCCTACACCGGTATTGCTACCGGAAAGCTGCGTAGATACCTGGATCCAAAGAATTTCACGGATCCCTTCAGAATAATAAAGGGCTTCGGCGAAGCAAAAAAATTCCTCAAGCAATACAAGCCCGATGTGATTTTCTCAAAGGGCGGTTTCGTCAGCGTTCCGGTGGTACGTGCTGCGGGAAGCCTTAATATTCCCTGTGTCATCCACGAATCGGATATGACCCCGGGGCTGGCAAACAAGCTCTGCTACGGTTCTGCAGTAAAAATATGCTGTAATTTTCCGGAGACGGTATCCTCCCTTCCCCAGAAAAAGGCCGTTCTGACCGGTACCCCCATCCGCACGGAGCTCTTTACCGGCGACGCAGCAAAGGGGCGTGAACTTTGCGGTTTCACCGACGATAAGCCCGTCCTCATGGTAACCGGCGGTTCCCTTGGCGCCATGGCGGTAAACCAGGCGGTTCGTGATGCGCTTCCTTCACTTCTGGAAAAGTATAACGTGGTCCATCTGTGCGGAAAAAACAAGGTGGACAATATGATGCTCACCATACCCGGTTACAGGCAATTTGAATATATCAAGGATGAAATGAAGGATCTTTTTGCGCTGGCGGATGTGATCATTTCCAGAGCCGGAGCCAACGCTATCTGCGAGATACTGGCACTGAAAAAGCCAAATATCCTCATTCCTCTTCCTTCAAAAGCAAGCCGCGGGGACCAGCTTCTCAATGCGAAGTCCTTTGAAGCTCAGGGGTATTCGGTTGTGCTGGACCAGGATGACCTGACTACCAAGCTCATATGCGACACCGTGGATTCGGTTTATGCGGATCGGGATAAGTATATTTCCGCAATGCAAAACAGCGCCCAGATGGACGCTATTTCGAAAATAATCAATATCATAAACAAATGTGTAAAACAGTAAAGATATTGTAAATAGATTTTTAAAGATGTAAAGTCTGCCCCGGTTCTATCACGGCAGGCTTTTCGTTTTCTCCGCGATACCAGATCGTCGTGGATGTAGGGTTAAACACAACGTCTCTGTTTGCACCGAATTCAAGCCTTCTGGTGGCAGCGACATAATCGTATATCTCACCATTGGTTGCATACCAGATATCATCGCGTCCCTGAATAAACTCTGCAAATTCTTCTATGACGTTCCAATCGTTGTTTCTATCAAATTCAAAGGAATGCCCCCACACATACATGAGGGGAAGTTCCTTCCAATCAGGGCATTTGAGGAATTCATTTCCCCATTTCATCAGATCGTGATTGTGATGGCATGTTGAATCCCAAGCAAGGAAATCCGCAGGAAGATCAAAATAGTGATTCTCACCAACGGTTCTGGAGTAATGAACTCCGGCGCTTCTCGCCAGCTCCATTACATGAAGACTATATGCTCCATAGGCGTATGCCATGCCCTGCACCAGCTTGCCGGTGAGTTTTTCAAGGGCCTGTCTGTCTGGCAAAAGCTCAAGCATGATCTCCTGATCCGTCATCTGGCAGAGATTTTTATGTTCCACACCATGGATGGCGATCTCATGTCCCGCATAGATCTCATTTAGCTTATTCTTGTTGACGAAGCCATCTCCGTCTCTGTCCGAAAGTGTTCCCGAATTAAGATTAAAGGTTCCCTTCAGGCCGTGGCTTCTCAGGATCTCCGCCAGTCTGATGTCAAATATCTGTCCATCATCATAGCTGAATGTCAGTGCTTTGTGTTTCCCACCGGGATAATAGAATTTCATACCCTTTTCCTCCAGAATCTTTATTTGCTATACAAATATGTATTTCTCATGGCAGTCACATCATCCGTGTATTTCATTCCGAGTGAATTCAGTTTTGATCCATCATAATGATTCGTCTCCGCTTTGGTAAGTGGGAACGGAAGTGGAATACCCTTTGCATTAATATCAGCCACTGTGACCTCAGCCTTTTCGAATGCTTTTTCAGTGGCCTTTTCCAAAAGCGATGCAAAGCTGTCGTATGTATACATTATATCAGAGCAGACATTGTAGCATTGATTTTTTGCAGCATCTTTTTCCAGGACAAGTTTGATGGCCTGTGCAACATCCTTCACAAAAACAAGCTGGAACTCTCCGTCCGCGTCCGCAGGATGGATGATCTGTCCGGCATTGTCGATCCAGTGAAAATACATGCCTTCTCTGGGAGCATAGTTTCCCGGGCCGTATATA
>CACXGM010000106.1 GCA_902767075.1 uncultured Lachnospiraceae bacterium | reverse complement strand
TACTTCTCATAATATGAATAGGGAAGTCCGTACATATAAGCCTCTGAAGGCATGGTCTGATGAAATGCGGTATCAAAAACTGCAACCATAGGTACACCGGGCATAAGCTTTGCACAGGCATCAATACCGATGAGGTTAGCCGGATTATGAAGAGGTGCTAAGTCGTTACACTCCTTGATAGCTTCGATCACTTCGGGGGTAATAACTGTGCTGGAAGAAAACTTCTCTCCGCCATGTACTACTCTGTGTCCAACTGCATCGATCTCCGAAAGGGATTTGATTGCTCCGGTCTTTTCATTTGTCAGAGCTTCAAGCACAAGTCTGATGGCTTCTGTATGATCGGGCATGGGAGAAACTGTAACTTCCTTATCTCCTCCGGCCTTCTGGTAAACGATCTGGCTTCCGTCAATGCCGATTCTCTCGCAGAGGCCCTTAGCGATCCACTGCTCGGTCTCAGAATTGATAAGCTGATATTTAAGTGAAGAAGATCCACAATTTATAACTAATATGTTCATGATAAATACCCCTTTATTAATTGATTATTATGATTTCGGGTACGGTCACTGCGAGCATATTTGTCTTCACGGGCATCCGCTGCTAAGTTCGAAGCACATTGCTCAAGTCAAAATCGCCCGGCTCAAACTCGCAACGCTCGCCTCATCAGGCGAGCTGCTCAGACAAGTTCGCCGGGAACGCGATTTTCCGCAATGAGCTTCTCACTAAGCGCTGCGCCCAGTTCAGACCAATATGCTCATCAGCACCCGTACCCGACGACCATCCCACTCAAAACATAGCTGTATATATTTTGCAAGTGACCGTACCTGTAACTAGATTTTTTATATTATATCTACACCAGCTGAGCCTGTACTGCTGTAAGTGCTACAACACCTACAATATCCTGCCAGGAGCATCCTCTGGAAAGATCGTTTACCGGCTTTGCAATACCCTGGAGCATAGGTCCGTAAGCTTCCGCATTACCAAGCCTCTGAACCAGCTTATAACCGATATTTCCCGCATCAAGATTGGGGAAGATCAAAACATTTGCATGTCCGGCAACAGGGCTTCCGGGTGCCTTTGTCTTTGCAACATGAGGAACAAGAGCAGCATCAAGCTGAAGTTCACCATCAATAACAAGATGAGGATACTCCTCCTTAGCGATCCTGGTTGCATCCACCATCTTGGTAACGAGTGCATGCTTAGCACTTCCCTTAGTGGAATGAGAAAGCATTGCTATCTGAGGCTTAGGTCCTATGAGCTGCTTAAAGGAACGGGCTGAGGAATCTGCGATAACAGCAAGTTCCTCAGCAGTAGGATCCTGATTCAGACCACAATCTGCAAACAGAAACGCACCGTTTTCTCCCATGTCCTTCATAATGGTATCCACGATAAAGAACGCGCTGACAAGCTTAACTCCGGGAGCAGTCTTTAAGATCTGAAGAGCAGGTCTTAATGTATCTGCTGTAGAGTGACAGGCACCTGCCACCATTCCGTCCGCATCATTATTCTTGACCATCATGATACCAAAGGTAAGCCAATCATTAAGCAAAGTCTCCCTTGCCTTCTCCTCAGTCATACCCTTAGCTTTTCTGCATTCATACAGAAGCTGAACATATTTTTCAAGAAGATCGGTCTTATTGGGATCAATGATCCTGATACCATCAAGCTCGATCTCGAGCCAAGTGGCACCGTCCATGATCTTCTCTTCGTTGCCGATCATAATGATGTTGGCAATCCCTTCTTTTAAGATTTCCGAAGCTGCGATAAGAGTTCTCTTATCATTGGATTCCGGAAGCACGATTGTCTTTTTGTCAAGTTTTGCTTTTTCTTTGATTCCGTCTATAAAAGCCATACCCTTTTTACCTCGCTGATTATTTTTGTGTAATTAGTTATATTATAATGTTCTATAAAGATAATAGCACATATTTTTATGTAATGAAAGCCCTTACATTTTATATTTTCTTTTATTTTTCAAATATTTAGTATATATTAGAAGTAGATATAGGAGAGAAAAGATGAATGTACTGGGAATAATCGCGGAGTACAATCCGCTTCACAATGGGCATGTGGCACATATCAACAGATCGAAAGAGATGACCGGAGCTGATTATACCGTTGTCGCAATGAGCGGAAACTTTGTACAAAGAGGTGCTCCCGCCGTTATCGATAAATTCGCCAGAGCTAAAATGGCTCTTGAAAACGGAGCCGATCTGGTCTTGGAGCTTCCCACATGTTACAGTACCGCAAGTGCGGAATACTTTGCCAGCGCCGGAGTTGCCCTTTTGGACAAGATCGGTGTTGTTGATCATATCTCTTTCGGAAGCGAATGCGGCGATATAAAAATGCTGCAGCATATCGCTTCTATTCTGCTGGAAGAACCTCCGGAATTCTCCGAATATATGCAAAGATACCTTCGTGAAGGTTACACATATCCCCTGGCCAGAAACAATGCTCTCATACAGTATGAGACATCTTTGTTTGATGCATCCAGGATCCTGGGATCTCCAAATAACATTTTAGGTATTGAGTATATAAAAGCTCTTAACAGGAGAAACTCTTCCATCACCCCCATCACCCTGCAGCGTGAGGGTTCCAATTATCACGACCGCTATATGGCAGATTCCGGAATGAGCGCCTCTGCTCAGGCTATCCGTGAAGCCATTCCCATCGGAGGTGACATCAGCCCCGTAATGCCCGATTCCGCTTATTCAGATCTGTTTGACGAGATTGAGGCAGGAAACATCATGGACCTTGATGATTTTTCCGCAATGCTCTATTACAAGCTTCTTCAGGAGAAAAACATCGGATACACTTCATACTTTGATGTCAGCAGAGTCCTTTCAGACAGGATTGCCAATAAGCTTTCAACCTTTACTTCATTCAAGAACTTTATCGAAGAAGTAAAGAGTCGTGACCGCACCTACACCAGGATTTCAAGATGTCTTATGCATATCCTTTTGGATATCACCGAAAGAGATCTCGAAAGCTATAAGCTGATCGATTTTATCCCCTATGCAAGAGTTCTCGGTTTCAGAAGAGATGCAGAACCTCTCCTTTCAGAGATAAAGTGTCGCACCAGGATCCCGATCATTACCAAGATTGCCGATGCGGACGGAATCCTTTACTCGGAACCCTGGAAGATGTTCAGGAATGAAATAAAAGCAAACGAGATCTACTACTCAGCAAGAGCTATAAAGACATGCACTCCTGCAAAAAATGAGTTTTCGACCCCGCTTGTGATAATTTAATCCTAAATTGTATTAAACTTAAATTTTTAATTCTTAAAGGAATGAATGGGCGCTGGAATACGTCCCGGTCTGTTTACAAAAGCATCGCATGAGAAGCTGTTAACAGGCATGATAGGCGCATATCCCAAAAGTCCGCCGAAC
>CACXGM010000105.1 GCA_902767075.1 uncultured Lachnospiraceae bacterium | reverse complement strand
TATTTACTTGTGGCCGAAAGAGCGATGGAAGGAACATCCGCTCCCGAGATCTTGATCAGTGAACCTCCGAAGAAGTTTCCGAAGCCCACGCCGAATGTGGTCATGGCAAGACCTGTAACATTCTGATTGGCTCTGAGGGTAACCGTCAAAAAGCAGTATAAAAGTCCCATAAGGAATGAGCCCAGTATACAGCAAAGGGTCGGAAGCAGCAGTGCCAGAAAGCCGCATAAAAACTCATTTCCCGAAACACCGGGCAGAATGTTCTGTTCATAAACAAACGCTCCGATGACTCCGCTGATGGCTCCCACATACATAACGCCGGGGATCCCGAGGTTAAGGTTTCCGGATTTCTCCGTAAGTATCTCACCCGTGCTGCCATATAAAAGAGGCACACCCTGTACCACGGCCTTTGGAATTAATAATGCAAGATTGATCATCTTCCCTGCCCTCCTTTTCCGGATGCGGCCTTTCTAAAAGAAATCTTATATGTGATAAAGAATTCGCATCCAATGATAAAGAACAGAATGATTCCGGTCAGTATATCCGAGAAGGACTGGTTGAGTCCGAATCCCGTTGCAACCTCTCCCGCTCCTCTTGAAAGGAAAACGATGAGAAGGCTGGCAAATATCATGATTATAGGATTAAACTTTGCAAGCCATGATACCATAACCGCTGTAAATCCCTGGCCTCCCGCGATCGTGGTGGTAATGGTGTGATTGATACCGCCCACCAGAAGCAGTCCCACAAGTCCGCAGATAGCACCGGAAATAAATACGGTCCTGATGATAACCTTTTCAACCTTGATACCCACGTATCTTGCGGTATTGACACTCTCACCCACAACGGATATCTCATATCCCTGCTTTGAAAATGCCAGATAGATAAACATTGCCGCAGTTATCAAAAGCGCAATGATAATGGTAAGGAGATATTTCGAACCGGAAAAATTACCTATATTCGGAAGCCAGCCTGCATTGGTTTCCTGGTTGATGATACCGATCTTTCCCGAACCCTTGGGGACTTCCCAGAGGACTGTAAAGAATGCAACCAGCTGAGTAGCGATATAGTTCATCATAAGGGTGGACAGTGTCTCGTTTGTATTCCACTTTGCCTTGAAGATAGCGGGGATAACACTCCAGATACCGCCGGCTAAAATGGATGCTGCCATCATAACGAGGATGAGAAGCGCATTCGGCAGCTTGTCGCCCAGTTTGATCATGCAGGCAGCTGCGGCCAATCCTCCGATAAGCACCTGCCCCTCACCTCCGATATTCCAAAAGCGCATCTTAAATGCAGGGGTAAGCGCAAGTGCTATGAGAAGCAGAATGGAAACATTCTGTAAGGTGATCCAAGTCTTTCTGGCGGATCCGAATGCACCGATCCCCATCGTACCGTAAATCTTGATAGGGTTCTCTCCGGTGACCGTCATGGTGATGATAGCGCAGAGCACCAATGCGGCAACAATTGCAAGAGCCCTGATGATCACGGCCTTTTTAAAGGTCATGCCGTCCCTCTTAACTATATGGAAGAGAGGCTCATGTTTTTTCTTATCATTCATTTATTTTGCCTCCTTCCGTATTGTTTCCCGTTTTAGTCATCATAAGACCGATCTGCGCACGGTCTGCTTTTCTGCCGTCTACAATACCGCTCACTTCGCCCCCGCAGAGAACCAGGATACGGTCTGACAGTTCCATTAAGACATCCAGATCCTCTCCTACGAATATTACGGCAACTCCGGCCTGTTTCTGTTTATTGATAAGGTCATAGATCGTATATGACGAATTGATATCCAGTCCTCTGACAGCATATGCGGTAAGGAGAACCTTGGGTGCGGAAGCGATCTCTCTTCCGACCAATACCTTTTGAACATTACCTCCGGAGAGTCTTCTGACCGGCGTGGAAATACCGGGAGTCACAACCTCCAGCTCTTCTACCACGCTCTTTGCCAGCTCATAAGGAGCTTTTCTGTCCGTGAAAGGACTTCCGCCCTTTTCAAAGGAACGGAGCATCATATTGTCTGCCAGATTCATGTTTCCCACAAGGCCCATGCCCAGTCTGTCCTCAGGCACAAAGGAAAGGGATACGCCCATGTCTCTGATGCTTCTGGGGTCTTTTCCGATAAGCTGCTCGCTGCTTCCGTCATCTTCGATATATTCAATGGATCCGCTCTCAACAGGCTGAAGACCTGCGATGGCTTCCAAAAGCTCCTTCTGTCCGCATCCGGAAATACCGGCGATACCCAGAATCTCTCCGCTCTTTGCGGTAAAGGATACATCTTTAATTTTCAGGATGCCCTCCTCACTTCTGACATTCAGTCCTGTCACTCTGATCCTGTCTTTTGGATCAACAGGCTCCGGTCTCTTTATATTAAGTGATACCTTGCGGCCTACCATCATGTTGGTCATCTCTTCCGCATTGGTATCCTTTGTCATCATATCACCGATATACTCGCCCTTGCGAAGTACCGCAACTCTGTCCGAAAGGCTTTCCACCTCATGCATCTTGTGGGTGATGATAACGATGGCTTTGTTGTCATCCCTCATTCTCCTAAGGACATCAAAAAGCTTCTCGGTCTCCTGTGGAGTAAGAACAGCGGTGGGCTCGTCCAGGATCAGGATCTCAGCGCCTCTGAAGAGCACCTTGACTATCTCGACGGTCTGCTTCTGTGATACGGACATATCATATATCTTCTGGGAAGGATTAACCTCAAATCCGTACTTGGAGCAGATCTCATTGATCTTTTTTGTTGCATTTTTAAGATCAAGCTTTCCGTCCAGTCCCAGCACTATATTTTCCGCAGCAGTAAGAACATCAACAAGTTTGAAATGCTGATGTACCATTCCGATACCCAGATCAAAAGCGTCTCTGGGTGATGCTATGGTAACGGTTTTTCCGTCAATTGCTATTTCTCCCTCATCGGGATAATAGATTCCTGAAAGCATATTCATGAGAGTGGTCTTGCCGCTTCCGTTCTCTCCCAGAAGAGCAAGTATCTCACCCCTGTATACTTCCATGTTTACATGCGAATTTGCCGCTACGGATCCGAAGCGTTTTGAAATGTCAGTAAGTTTTACTGCGGGTACGCGATTTTCCATTACTTCCCTCGTTCGTTTTTATCTTGGGTTACAAAAAAGCTTTACAGATATCTCCTGAACGAAAATATCTGTAAAACAGTTTTGCCTTATACATATAAAATGTAGGGCGGCGCACAAGGCGCCAACCCCTACATCATTAAGATTCGGATCAAATTAGAACTTGGTATCAAGAAGGGTGATTCCGTCGATCTGAAGATCGAAGAAAGGAGCACTTCTGAGGCCCTCACCTGACTCATTGAAGTAACCGTCGGTTATAGCTTCATGATCGGGAGTGTAATCTGCATCGGAGTCAACATCTGCCATGTAGCTGGTAAGTGTCTCACCGCCAACAGTGAAGGTAGCGGTATCGAATGCGTGAAGCTCGCCCTTCATAAGCTTTTCAGCTGCTGCGTCGATAGCTTCCTGGGTTCCCTCTGCTGCTGCAGTACCGAGCTCGGTAAGGGCAACTGAACCGTTTGCTAAAGTTCCGCACCAGTCGGTAGCGATCTCTTCCTTGTTTGCGATGGCATTGAGGCAATACTCGAAGTAAGGCTCCCAATCGATCCTGGAAGATACGATGAAGGTGTTGGGGCATGCATTTGCGGTGCTTCCGTTGTAGGAAACGTCAGGAACACCTGCGGTCTCACAAGCGGTAGGAGCACCCATGGAGTCAGCATGCTGAGAGATAAGTACGCAGCCGTCGTCGATAAGAGTCTGAGCGCCGGTCTTCTCTGCGGTCTCATCATACCATGATCCGGTAAAGGTTACTTCCATAGTAACGGTAGGGCAAACGCTCTTAGCGCCAAGATAGAATGAAGTATATCCGGAGATAACCTCAGCGTAGGTAAATGCTCCTACATATCCCATCTTAGCTTCGTCTGCGGTGATCTGACCTGCATCGATCATCTCGTTGAGCTTCATACCAGCAGCGATACCTGCAAGATAACGTCCGTCATAGATGTCTGCGAATGCATTGTGGAAATTGGAAAGGTTCTCGGTGTGTGCCTTGGTTCCGGTAGCGTGTGAGAACTGGATCTCGGGATACTCCTTAGCAGCCTCGATGATGTAGTCCTCATGTCCGAAGCTGTCTGCGAAAATGAAATCGCATCCTGCATCAGCCAGTTCCTCAGCTGCCTGCTGGCACTCCTGTCCCTCGGGGATGTTTGTCTTGATGACAGCTTCAACTCCAAGCTTGTCGCAAGCCTTCTTTGCTGCGCTGATGAAGTTGAGGTCGTAGGTGGAGTTCTCATCGTGGAGACAGATGAATCCGGCCTTTAAGCCAAGACCTTCACCTGCGGTTGCGGTGGAATCTCCGTTGGAAGCATTGTTGCCGCCACATGCGCACAGTGCAAATGCAGATACTGCTGCAAGAGCTACTGCTGCAATCTTGGAAAACTTTTTCATAATTTTTCTCCTCTGCTTTTTTGTCCTTTCGGACACTCTTTTCATTACGAGATTTAGAATACCAAACCGTCCATCAAATGACAATGTTAAATTTATAGTTTTTTAACAAAATTACGAGGCTTTTTTTGTTAAATAATGAGCGTTAGGGATGATCCGCAGAACAAAGAGTCGCTTGCGACTCTTTGCGCGCCGGTGCGCGCAAGCTTTAGCTTGCATTATTCATCTGCGCACCGGTCGCATCC
>CACXGM010000104.1 GCA_902767075.1 uncultured Lachnospiraceae bacterium | reverse complement strand
CGGAGTGCTACACTTTTGAAGTGTGGGCACTCCGTTTTTTTGCGGAAATCATAATAAAAATCGGAACCCAATATTTTTTTCATAGAAAGGACTTTAGAAATGAGCAGACCGTTTGAAGAACTTGTAGAGAAGGTAAAGAATTTTGAAATGAAGAAGGTATCCGTTGCAGTAGCACAGGATTCAGCAGTTATCGAAGCTGTACGTGTTGCAAAGGATCGTCAGATCGCAGATGCCATTCTTGTTGGAGATGAGGACAAGATCAAGGCAGTTGCCAAAGAAATCAACACAGATATTTCCGATTTCAAGATTATTGACGTAAAGGATGACATCGAGGCTTCTCTTACCGCAGTTAAGCTTGTTCGCGACGGCGAAGCTGATATGTATATGAAGGGTCTTATCAATACAAAGGATTTCCTTAAGAGCGTTCTTGATAAGGAAGTTGGACTCAGAACCGGTAAACCTCTTTCACATGTATGCGTATTTGATGTAAAGGGATATGAGAGACTGATGTTCCTCACCGATGTTGCTTTCATGACCTATCCCACACTGGAGGATAAGGTTTCTATTATCAACAATACTCTTGAGATCACTTCCGCATGCGGAGTGGAGAATCCCAAGGTTGCTCCTCTTGCTGCAGTAGAGGTTGTAAACCCTAAGATGCAATGCACCGTAGAAGCTGCAGAGCTTACCAGAATGAACAAGGAAGGTGAAATCACCGGTTGTGTTGTTGACGGACCTCTTTCTCTTGACCTTGCCATCGATCCCGAGGCTGCAAAGCACAAGGGAGCTACCGACCGTGCTATCCAGGGTGATGCAGATGTTCTGCTCTTCCCCGATATCCACGCAGGAAACCTTGTTTACAAGGCAATGGTTCACATGGCAGATTGCATAAACGGAAACGTTATCACCGGTACCAAGGCACCCGTTATCTTAGCTTCACGTTCCGATTCTTACGAAGTAAAGGTTAACTCCCTTGCACTGGGCGCTCTTGTCGCAGAGTATAAGAAGAACCATCAGTAAGATAACCAATGGATACATGGCGCACAGCGCCGGATGAGGGGCATAAAAGAAAGGAAAAACAATATGGCAATCAAGAGTTTGATCATTAATCCCGGTTCAACCTCCACAAAGATCGGTATCTATGAGGATGAGAACCTTCTCTTCGACGAGACACTTCGTCATTCAACAGAGGAGATAGCGCAGTATGCAACTATAATCGACCAGAAGGATTTCAGAAAGAATATCATTATCAACTTTCTGAAGGAAAAGAATTTCGACATGAAGGAACTCGGCATGGTAGTAGGCCGCGGCGGTCTGTTAAAGCCCATCCCCGGCGGAACCTATACCGTTACCGACAAGCTTTTGGAGGATCTGAAAGTAGGTGTTCAGGGCCAGCATGCATCCAACCTCGGCGGTATCCTGGCAAGAGAGATTGGCGATGAGCTCGGTATCCCTTCTTTCATCGTAGACCCCGTTGTTGTTGACGAGCTTGAGCCCGTAGCAAGGATCTCCGGTGTTCCCGAGATCGAGCGTAAGTCCATCGACCATCCTCTTAACCAGAAGGCTATGGCCAGAAGATATGCAAAGTCCATTGGCAAAAAGTATGAGGATATTGACGTTATCGTGGTACACATGGGTGGAGGTACTTCCACAGGTGTTCACAAGCATGGCAAGATGGTGGATGTATTTGCAGCGCTTAACGGAGACGGAGCTTTTTCACCCGAGAGAGCAAACGGAGTTCCCGCTCTTTCACTTGTAGAGATGTGCTTCTCAGGAAAGTATTCTGAGGCAGAGATGAAGAAAAAGATCGTCGGAAACGGCGGATTCAACGCATATCTTGGAACCAACGATATGAGAGAAGTAACTGCAAGAGTTGAAGCAGGCGATGAGAAGGCTAAGCTTGTAAGAGATGCATTCATCTATCAGATCTGCAAGAATATCGGCGCCTGTGCAACAGTTCTGCAGGGACATGTTGACCAGATCATTCTCACCGGCGGTATCGCATACGGCAAGACTGTTACCGATGATATCGCAAAGAGTGTTGACTGGATCGCTCCTGTTACTGTATACGCAGGAGAGGATGAACTCCTGGCACTGGCTCAGGGCGGACTCCGTGTACTGAACGGTGAAGAGAAAGCAAGAGAGTATTGATCTGAATATACGTTCAGCTCATCGTTACATAAAGATTTGCAGCATAGTCAGATGAGAGATTTTGCTGCACACAAAATTACATTAAGGGAGAGAATACTATGAAATTTAAGCTGGATATGAAATGGGTCATCAGAGGTCTTTGTGTGTTACTTATCATTGGATTTTTCATTCCTTGTTTTTCTGTTTCATGCGCTAATCAGACAAAATATGTGTCTGCCTGCACTGCGACCGGAGGTTACAGGGCGCAGGGAGAATGGGTTGCACCGCCCCTTGTGTGGACCTTATTATTCTTATTTATTCCTGCCGGAATTGCAGCAGCTTCCTTTATCAAAGCGATAAAGGAGAGGATTTTCGGAATAATCGTATCCGCAGCTTCGGTTTTCCAGTTTATTCTTCTCATGATATTTGCAGGAGTGGTTTCGCTCTGGTCAAGAAACAATTATTGTGAGTTCAGAGTTGTATTCGGATTTGTTTATAATATTCTGTTTTTGTTGCCGCTTATGGCGGCGGGTGCATATGTGTTGATACTGACATTCAACACGGGATTAAATACCAGTGTCGCGCCTAAGGTTGATGCATTCTTTGACAAAGTAAACAGTAAGATCGGCGGCGCAGGGCAGCCCGCGGCACCTGCACCTCAGGCACCGGTACAGCAGCCTGTAGCACCCGCACCTCAGGCACAGCCCGTACAGCAGGCGGCACCTGTACAGCAGCCCGTTCAGCCTGTTGCGCCTGCACCTGCAGTAGCGCCTGAACCTGTACCCGTACAGCCCGTACAGCAGGCTCCGGTTCAGCCCGTGGCACCCGCACCTGCACCTCAGGTAGCGCCTGAACCTGTACCCGTACAGCCCGTAGCACCTGTTCAGCCGGTAGCGCCCGCACCTGCACCCGCAGCAGCTCCCGCTCAGCCCGCACAGCCTGCAATTGAGCATTGGTTCTGCCCCAGATGTGGCAACAAGAACGGAGCAGATTACAATTTCTGTGCGAAGTGCGGTAATCCCAAGCCACAGATGTAAATGAAATAATGCGAACTGACTAATAAAACTAAAGCGACTGTAAAGAGGATGATTTCCTCAATACAGTCGCTTTTTTTCATCTAATAGGAAATTTCTTCGAAATCCCTATTAGATGAAAACGCACCGTTTACAACAGTTTTTCAATCTTCAGATCCGGGTGTCTCATCAGATCTACATAGTCATATCCGCATTGCACTACGGGGCGGGAGAGCTTTTCTTTATTTAACATTATGATCTCACCCTCACGCCCGTCACTGAGGATACAAGCGTTTCGGACATAGGTTGCACCTACGTTGGATAGGAAGGTCAGTACCATCTCCGCGTCATATTTCTCAAAGCCTTCTTCCTCAAATACCTCGATCACACGGAAGGGACACATGGGGCCGCGGTAACATCTGGCGGCAGTCATGGCCTCGTAGACATCGGATATGGCGGTAAGCCTTGCAAATTTGTCTATGGATTCGCCCGAAAGCTGCAAAGGGTAACCGCTTCCGTCATACCTTTCGTGGTGCATCAGAGCGGCATTTTTGATATGCTCGTCAAGCCCCTTGTCCTGCAGGATCTTATATCCGTAGATGGGATGCTTCTGGATATGTTTGTATTCAACATTGTCCAGCTTGCCGGGCTTGGTGAGAATGGAGTGGTTGACCTTTAGCTTGCCCACATCATGCAACATTCCGCAGAGCATTGCCATCTCGCGGTCTTCCTCACTCCAGTTCAGCCATGAAGCGGAAACATAATTGAGCAGTGCCACGTTCATACTGTGAGCAAAGGTCAGGTCATCATAATCACGCATATTGTGGATCATGTCGAAGGTGTTGCTGCCGCTGCCTGAGTGCTCTATCAGTTCAAGTGGCTGTCTCAGCAGTTCAGAAGGGTCGAGGGCAGCATTCTGCTCGACTATTTCGCTCAGTTTGAATTTAAAATCCTCTGTGGCGGTGTCGAATTTATTTTTGAAATCTTTGAATTCCTGTGAAGCGCGTATACGTTCGGAATACGAAGGGTGAGCCGGTGCGTACTCCGCATTTGAACCCGGCGGCGGAGGCGGAACATCACGTCTGGGCTCCGACGGCGCAGGTCCGTAATCTTCGGGACGCTCTTCGTTTTCGGCATCTTCGATAAATACCGACAAGATACCGTTCAGCTCGATCCTGGATATAAGTACATCAGTGAGCTCAGTTCCCTTTGAAAGTATTGTCTGACGGTCAAAATTCAGTACATCCTCTGCAAGGATCATTCCGGGAACAAGATCGAAAGTAGAATATTTCTGCATTTTTTCCCCCTTGGAAAATCAGTGGATTATTGTATTTTTCATAGCCCCAAATACACTGTTATTTTACCATAGGACAGGCCTTTAGGGAACTGATTTCTTAAACTTCAATAAAAACACTCACTTATTGTCAATCCGCATTGAAAGAAAGAGTGAAATCTGTTAAAATATCATTTAAGTGTGCGCTTTACAGTTTGTTTGAAAGCCATACAAAAAGACATTTATATGTAGTCTTTTACAGGGCTGCATCAGGGGATTAGAAATGAAAATAATTGACAAGATCTTTGGAACGCACAGTGAGAGAGAACTCAAAAGGATCAAACCTATCGCAGACAAAATCGAAAGCTTAAGGCCTACCATGCAGGCGAAGAGCGACGAAGAGCTCCGCGCGATGACGGATATATTTAAGAAAAGACTTGCTGAGGGAGAAACGCTTGATGATATTCTTCCCGAGGCTTTTGCTACAGTCAGAGAAGCTGCAAAGAGAGTGCTTGGAATGGAGCATTTCCGTGTACAGCTCATAGGTGGTATCATCCTTCATCAGGGTCGTATCGCCGAAATGAGAACAGGTGAAGGTAAAACTCTCGTAGCTACCTGCCCTGCATATTTAAACGCACTGGAGGGAAAGGGCGTTCATGTTGTCACTGTAAATGACTACCTTGCAAAGCGTGACTCCGACGAGATGGGCCAGGTTCACCGTTTCCTTGGATTAACCGTTGGTTGTATCCTTAACTCCATGAATTCCGAGGAACGTCAGGAACAGTATAAGTGCGATATTACCTACGTTACAAACAACGAGCTCGGTTTCGATTACTTAAGAGACAACATGGTGATCTACAAGGAACAGCTGGTTCTCAGAAATCTTCACTACTGCATCATCGACGAGGTTGACTCAATCCTTATCGACGAAGCACGTACTCCTCTTATCATCTCAGGCCAGAGTGGAAAATCCACCGCGCTCTATGAGATGTGCGACCTTCTGGCGAGACAGTTAAAGCGTGGTGACGATGTGAAGGAACTCTCCAAGATGGATGCCATCATGAATGTGGTTCAGGAAGAGACCGGAGACTTTGTTGTTAATGAAAAGGACAAGATAGTCAACCTGACAGAAGCAGGTATCAAGCGTGTGGAGCAGTTCTTCCACATTGACAACCTGGCTGATCCTGAGAACACTGAGATCCAACACAATATTATCCTGGCTCTCCGCGCACATAATCTTATGTTCAGAGATCAGGATTATGTGGTAAAGGATGATCAGATCTTTATCGTAGACGAATTCACCGGACGTATCATGCCCGGAAGAAGGTATTCCGACGGTCTCCATCAGGCGATTGAGGCAAAGGAGCACGTTAAGGTTAAGCGTGAGAGCAAGACTCTCGCCACCATCACATTCCAGAATTTCTTTAACCTCTTTGACAAAAAGTGCGGTATGACCGGTACAGCATTGACTGAGGAGAACGAGTTCAGAGAGATCTACGGAATGGATGTTATCGTGGTTCCCACCAATAAGCCCGTCATCAGAAAAGACCTTCAGGATGCTGTTTACAAGACTAAAAGAGAAAAGCTTAATGCCATTGTAAATGCCATCGAAGAGGCGCATGCAAAGGGACAGCCCGTTCTGGTAGGTACCATCAACATCGATGCCAGTGAGGAGATAAGCAGACTTATCACAAAGCGCGGTATCCAGCACAATGTCCTGAATGCGAAGTTCCATGAGCGCGAGGCGGAGATCGTGGCAGAGGCCGGAAGACACGGCGCTGTCACCATCGCTACCAATATGGCAGGTCGTGGTACCGATATTAAGCTGGACGATGAAGCCAGAGCAGCCGGCGGTCTGAAGATAATCGGTACGGAGCGCCACGAGTCAAGACGTATAGACAACCAGTTAAGAGGACGTTCCGGACGTCAGGGAGACCCCGGAGAATCCAAGTTTTATATTTCACTTGAAGATGACCTTATGAGACTCTTCGGTTCTGAGAGACTCATCTCGGCATTTAACGCACTGGGAATTCCGGAAGGCCAGGAGATCGAGCACGGTGCACTTACAAATGCCATTGAGTCCGCACAGAAAAAGATCGAGGGTAACAACTTCGGTATCCGTAAGAATCTTCTTGAATATGATCGCGTAATGAGCGAGCAGAGAGAGATCATCTACGAGGAGCGCCGCAAGGTTCTGGACGGCGAGAGTATGCGCGACTATATCTACAAGATGATGACTGATATAGTTGAAAGCAGCGTAGATACAGTTATCGGCGAGGATACTCCTTTTGATGAGTGGAATTTTGTGGAACTGAATGAACTGCTCCTTCCCATCATTCCTCTTGCACCAATCACTCCCGAACGTGTTCAGAAGCAGAAGAAAGCAAGCTTAAAGCAGCAGCTCAAAGAAGAAGCTGTGAAGCTCTATGAATCAAAGGAAGCCGAGTTTGCAGATCCTGAGCAGATCCGTGAGATCGAGCGTGTAATTTTGCTCAAGGTTATCGACCGCAAGTGGATGGATCACATCGATGATATGGATCAGCTCCGTCAGGGCGCAGGACTCCAGGCATACGGACAGCGCGATCCTCTGGTGGAGTACAAGATGAACGGCTATGCAATGTTCGATGAGATGACGCAGAATATCCGCGAGGATACAGTGCGCATGCTTCTCCACATTCGCGTAGAGCAGAAGATCGAGCGTGAGCAGGTGGCAAGGGTTACCGGTACCAACAAGGACGACACAGTGGCGAAGGGACCTGTTAAGAAGGATAAAAAGATTTTCCCCAATGATCCCTGCCCTTGCGGAAGCGGAAAGAAATATAAGTTCTGTCACGGACTGAAAAAGGTATAATTATGATAGTTGCACTTGATCAGATGAAAGCCGAGATACAGGGCTACGAGCAGACTATGCACGAAGTCGAGGCTTCTCTTGATATCGTTAATAAGGAAAAGAAAATAGAAGAGCTTGAGCGTGAGATGGAAGCTCCCGACTTTTGGAACGAGCCGGACAGGGCAAATGCCAAGATGAAGGAACTGAAGAATATGAAGGATACCATCAGCTTATCCAAAAAGCTCAAGACACAGTATGATGACATACTCACACTTATCGAACTGGGAGACGAGTCGGATGACGAATCCATGGTGGATGAAGTCAGATCCGAGCTGGATGAATTCATCGAAGAACTTGAGGAACTCCGTATCAGCACTCTTCTCTCCGAAGAGTATGATAAATGCAATGCCATCCTGGAGCTTAACGCCGGTGCCGGCGGAACCGAGAGCTGTGACTGGTGCAGCATGCTTTACCGCATGTATACCAGATGGGCGGAGCGTCACGGGTTTTCTGTTGAGGTCCTGGATATGCTGGATGGAGACGAAGCGGGCATCAAGTCCGTTACCTTCCAGATCAATGGCGTGAATGCATACGGATATATGAAATCCGAAAAGGGTGTGCACAGACTTGTCAGGATCTCACCCTTTAATGCGCAGGCAAAGCGTCAGACATCATTTGTTTCATTGGATGTAATGCCGGATATCGAAGAAGATACCGATATTGATATCGATGAGAAAGATTTAAGGATCGACACCTACAGATCCAGCGGTGCCGGTGGTCAGCACATCAACAAGACCTCATCAGCTATCAGGATCACACATATTCCTACAGGAACAGTGGTTACCTGCCAGAACGAGCGAAGCCAGTTCCAGAACAAGGACAAGGCTATGCAGATGCTGAAGGCAAAGCTCCTTATATTAAAGCAGGAAGCAAATGCAGAGAAACTTTCCGATATCCGCGGTGAGGTAAAGGAAATCGCGTGGGGCAACCAGATCAGATCCTACGTTCTCCAGCCGTACACCATGGTAAAGGATAGGAGAACTGCAGTGGAGACCAGCGATGCCGGAGGTGTGCTCGACGGAAAGCTTGATCCCTTTATCACGGGATATCTTAAGTGGAAGAGCATGGGCGGTGTGATGGCCGAGGGCGATGACGAGGACCTGTAGACGGGGTTTTGGATTATGCCGAACAACGAAATATCTAAAATAGATAACGAAAAAAAGATTTCGATTTTGGATATATGGAAGACTGAGGTAGCATACAGACAGGCTTTACATAAACGGAAAAAGGCTCATAATTCATATAATATTGCCAAAAAAAGATACGATGAAACAGAAGCTGAGCGTATGTCCGCCAACACGGGATATACGGCCAAGAAGCGTTTCTATGATGAAAAAAGCGCGGAGTTTTCGAAAATTGACAGTGAACTCAAAACTGCCAGAGAAGGAAGGGAACTTCTGCGTGAAAAAATGAATCAGGCATATGACTGCCATAAAAAGGCAAAACAGGAGATCGAAAGTTTAAAGATTTCCATAGAATCCGTCGATGCCCTGACTGAAGAGAACAGAAAACAGGAACAACAGGTAAAAGATAGAATAAGGCAGCTTAAAGATGACATTGAGACCCTTAAGGAGAAAAAGAAGGATCTCTCTGCGCTTAAGGCTGCCTTAAATCAAAAGAAAAAGGAATTAAAAGAAAAATCCACAGTTCCGGAAACGGATGAGGAAGACGAACTTAAATCACTGAAAAAGGAACTGGCAAGTCTTGAGAAAAAGGCCGAAAAGATCAATGACAGATCGGACGGCTTCAGGGCGGAACTTCTGCTTCTCGAAAATGAAGAGAGGGAATGTGAAACTCTGGTAAGCAGGCTGACCGACGATCAGTCCATCACTGAGGCAGAGATAGAAGAACACAAGGAAAGCAGCGCCGGATTAAAAGAAAGATCAAAAAAACTTGCCCGGGAATCTGTTGAACTGAAAGAGAAGGCCGAAAACCTGATAACTGATTATCACAGGCTGTCAAATAAACTTGATGAAAAGAGGCTTGAGGCAAAGAAGGAACGGGAAAGTTTCATATATTGTGATACTCTGGACGAACTGGAGCGAGCAATAAAAGAAGCGGCGGGCAAGATGACAGAATCAAGATCGCTGGAAGTGGTTGACGAGTATGCGAACCTGTTGATGAAGTATGATTTTTTTCAAAAGGCAGAGAAAAACTACGGGACATCGGTTAATCTTTCTCCTTTGAAAATGAGCAGTCTTGATGGTGATTCCAGTATGTATATGACTGTCACTTACGAGGATGAGGGACGGGAAGAAGTCATATACATCAGCTACACGGCCATCGGAAGTGACGGAAAAAAGGTGGTCAGAGGAAGGTGGGAATATGTGAATCCCATTGACCATATGGTTTTTTATCGGCGTGAACCGAAAGGGTTTACCGGCGAGATCCCAATTTTTAAGGATATGGGGGAGGAGTTCTACAACTCTGAGAGCTTTGGAAACGATGCATCCACGGATTACATAGCCAGGATCAGACGAAAGCAAAACGAAGTAAATCTGATCCTTAAGGAGATGGAAAACCAGAAAAAAGAGCGCTCAGAGCTCATGAAAAAGACCGAAGAGCTCAGAAAAGATGCCGCTTCCAAACTTTCGGAAAGTGATGATTGCTTAAAAAGATCGGAGAACGAACAGAAGAGTGCAGTTGAAAAAACTGAAGTCCTGAAGAATCTGAAAACCGACCTGAAAAAAGCAGAAAAGGAATTAAACAAAAGCAGGACGGCAGTTGATAAGAAAAAAGCCGAACTTGACGGTAATGAAGAAAAACTGCAGGCTGTCAAAAAAGAGGAGGAGCCCTTTATCAGCAGGATCGCTGAAATAAACAAGATCCTTGAAGAAAAGTACAAAGCGGAAATGGGCTTAAAGACTGAACTTGAGGAGACTGTTGACAAAATAGAGGAAGCGGACCGCGGAATAAAGGAGTGCAACGAAAAAAAGAAAGAAGCCGACGCGCTTATCCGGGAACTGAAGGAGAAGGAAGAATATCACAGTTCAAGATATGATGGTATACGGGAGGAACAGAAGCAGCAGATCACTCAAAAGGAAGAACTGGAAAAAACAGTATCCGAGAAATTAAAGGAGATGGAGCTTCTCGATGATGAGCTGACAGAGACCGGCAGTAGGGTTAAGGAACTGGAAAAAAAGGCAATGACCCTGCAGACTGAAATGAATGAATTGGAGGCGGAGACACAGGAACGCAGACAGAAGGCGGATGAAGCTGCCGCGGAATTCGAGAAGGCAAGGGTAGAACTGGAAAATGCGGTAAAGGAAATGGATGAGAGTATTGCGCAGGTGGATTTTTCTTTGATGCTCCAAAAGACATACCTGGGACGATTCCTCACCGGGAAATAATCCGGAGGCAGATTATACGGATGCCCTTTATCACTAATTTTTGCCATTCGTACCAAAAGAGTTGTAATCAGCGGAACATGCTGATAAAAATAATATAGAATAATAACTGAGAGGTTAACCAAATGGAAGAAAAAAGAGCGATATCGAGAATAGACTTTTCACTTAAGAGCGTGGTTGTTGTATGTGACACTCAGGAAAGATACTTTGTAGAGGTGGAGAACGTATCTCCTCTCGGAATGGGACTCAGAATGCCTGCAGAAACACCTGATCTGGTTGGCAAGGCTATCATCATCGTAGCAGAGACCTTGATCATGTATGCAGATGTTATGAGACAGATCCCTCGTGAAGATGGCACTTTCACCGTTGGTATCAACGCAAAGAAGTTTACTCCCGATGTACTGGAATTCTTGTTTGACAGGATCAAGTTTGATTAAGTGAGTATTATGAAAAAGAATGTAATCAAAACCATCGGTTTAATTATGATCTCTGCATTGCTGCTCACGGGTTGTAAGGGAACCGGCACCGATACAGGTGATGATCCGGAGCAGGTCACAAATCTGACCGGTACCGGAAGTATGTTCGTGGGGAATGATCCTTCAGGCAGTACGGCCGAAGGGAATGAAGAAACTACGACCGAGACCGATGCGGCGGATGCGGGTTCTGCCGGAGCAGATGAAACGACGGCTGATAATGACGCGGCTTCGCAAGACGCTGAGCAGGAAAATGCTGAAGTGCCTGATGACGGGACCGGCGAGGGCGATGTCAATCCGGATGAATTAATAAGTGATGTGGACCTGCTAAATATGCTTATTGATGCATCCAATACCATTCAGATATCTGTAGTTGTAGTAAATTTATGCGGTGTGGATATCGGAATGGTTGCCAGTTTGGATCCTTACACAGGAGAACAGCTGAATCTGGGGCCGCTGCCACCTGATCAGGTCATGAGCATTACTGAGTACTGGCCCATGGATAAAACCATATACGATATCGCAGTATATAACGTCAATGGGGATTTAGTGTCTACCAGCGAGATCGATATCACGGGAATTCAGAATTCTCTTACCATAACCTTCTCGGGTGATGGCGACCTTGAAAATGTAGAATCTAAGATTGATTAAAATATCTGTAAAATGTAAAAACGCAGTTGAGAGATTCAACTGCGTTTTCTTTATGAGTAATCATAGTTTATACATGGTCGCCGTAAGGCGGCTTTTAGGATCACGTTATGATTTTTCGTTTAATAAGGCTTTGAGACGTTCAATTTCTTTATCCTTATCAGAGAGGGCTTGGGCCTGCTTGGAAATAGTTTTATCCTGCTCGGAAATAGTTTTATCCTTATCGGAAAGGGCTTTATCCTGCTCGGCAAGGGCTTTTTCCTGGGCGGCGATAGTAGCCTGCGCTTTCTCAAACTCGGTCTCTTGCCACTTTTTCCAGCGGAGGTAATCCTCACGGTCCTGGCAGCGCTTTCTTACAGCATAATCGGAATTACTCTTAAACACTTCTTCAGCGATCATTTCCATGAGTTTATCCTCCTTTGCAAGTTTTTTGAGTTCATCCCAGGTGTCTGCTTTAAATAGCTTGCACCACTTGTCGAGGCCGGTGGCTTTATCAGCGTCTGTGGCCATGTCTATCTGACTTAAGTCTATCACAAACAGGGCGAAATTACTATTAAATTTGTAACCGTCATCAATGTCACACATCTCATATGCGGAAAAGAACTTCACATGGTCCGGAAAGAGAGTGTAATCTAGGAATCCTATTTGATATGCTGCATGATTTACTATGTATGCATCGCCTCGTTGCAGACCTTCTTCATATTCACGACATAGGTAGTGCAGGCTCCGGAAGGTCCAATCCGTTTGATCAAGCACTTGGAGTTCAATGTCAACATACGTGTTGTCATTAAAGCATACATTGACATCCATACGGAACTCTTTGTTACTGATAGCCTCCCCGGGAATGATGGCATTGGTTACCTCGAGCGATAGGATCCTGGCAGGAGGGATGTGCAGCACCGCGGCGATGATGTTCTTTAATGCCTCCGGATTGTTCTGCATCACGATTCGAAACATGTAGTCGTTTAACATGTTGTAGCTGATCTTGCCGGTGGCCTCCTGTAGTGTTGTGGCATGGCTGGCACCTTCTGGATTTTTTGAAATCTTAGACATATTTTTCCTCCCCCATAAATATGTGTTTTAAAGTAAGTCTGAGAGCCAAGCTCTCTTTTAATGTGTGTTAATTGCACCTCCAAAGTGAGAATGATGCTATATTACCACCAATCCAAGCGAGAAGTATAGACGGAATAGTGTACGATAAATGATGGGTGAATTTGTGGAAGATCAACCAAATACACATGTTATTTACCGACAATCGCACATAATTCCGTTTAAAGACTCAGTGTAATTTGGCTGTAGAAATAGAAAATGACCCACTGACTCCGTCCCCATGGGTCAGAAACTTTAAAATGACTTTCGTCACAAAAAAAGGCCGTTCATCCCTTACGTATTGAAAAGATTTACTTGATTTGTTAGATTATACCCAGATAACATGAAGAGGTTTTAAGCTTCATATAGTATTATAGGTTGATGAATTGAGTATTCAGAAGGAGATGTAAAATGAGTAAATTAATCAACAAGAGTATCATTAAGGCAATGACAATCGGTATTTCCGCTGTTATGACTTTCAGCTCTGTGAACCTCGGTGTATTTGCAGGCGAGGATGTTCCCGGAGGCGATGCCGATAACACTAACGGAAACGTTGATCCCATAACTGACGGAAGCGAAGCGCAGACCAAGTCCGGAATCATGCAGGCACTTGAACAGGCCGGAGAGGTTAAGGAGCTTGTTTCAAATGACAGCAAGAAGACCCCCGGTGTTGTACAGCTTGTAGATGAAGTTGTTGCGGCTGCTGAGAAGGAAGAAATAAAGGAAGAGACCAAAGAACTTGTTAATGATATCAAAGAAGTTGTTGATACCGATAAGAATGAGAGCGAGGATATCGTAGAAGATGTAGACAAGTTTGACGATATCGTTGATGAAAATGGCGATGTCGTTGAAGAGGGATCTATTGCTGCTATGGATGATGAACTGAGCAAAGAGGAGCTTGGTGAGCTCGCCGAGGATGTTGCTGAGGCAGTAAACGATATGAACGATCCTTCACTTGAAGGCGTTATTGCAGCAACTGAGAAGGTTCTCGATGAAAAGATCGGTACTACCGAAAATGAAGATGGTACCGTTAATGAAGAAAAGAGCGAATTAAAGGAAGCTGTTGCTTCAGCTGACGAAGCTGCACAGCAGATCAACAGTCTGGTTGAGGCTGCTGACTTTGACGCACTTGCTGAGCAGGTTAAGGGCATTATCGCTGCTGCAAATCAGAAGATCGCTAAT
>CACXGM010000103.1 GCA_902767075.1 uncultured Lachnospiraceae bacterium | reverse complement strand
GTTAAAGGCGGGCGTTTTAGAATATGCGAGGACAAATTTTGCGCCAGCGCGAAGACCTAGCAAGCGAACTGACCATTTAGGTCCGATCCGTCACTAAGTCAGTCTAAACGCGATTCTGAGAAATGTCGCGGGATAGCTGAGCTTTGAGTTCGTCCAGGGATGCAAATTTCTGCTCCGGGCGTGTGAAATGCTCCAGAGATACGATCGCATCCTGCCCATATACATCAGCATCAAAGTCATATATGTACGTCTCCACCCCAACCTTATTATCTCCGCTGACAGTCGGCTTACAGCCCACATTACTTACGGATGCATATATCTTTTCTCCGATGACGGTATGCCCGCGATACACGCCATATGCCGGAAGAAGCTTGTTCTCATCAGGATAAATGTTTATGGTAGGAAAGCCCAGAGAATGCCCTATGTGATTGCCGTGTACGATGCTGCCGCTGACAGAATAAGGTTCTCCCAAAAGGGAAGTCACCCTCTCCATATCGCTCTTCTCGATACACTCCTTCACAAGAGTGGATGAGATTTCACGGCCATCCTCAGTCCTCACCTTATCTACAAGCTTAAACTCATATCCGCATTCATTTGCCATAGCTTTCAAAAGAGAAGAATTACCCTCTCCCCTTCTTCCGAAAGATACATCGGTACCTGCAGCAAGAAATCTTGTATTCATACGGCTGACAAGATAATCCATTATAAACGCATTGGGGGCAGTGGCAGCCGTTTCGGCAGTCATGGGAAACTCAACCAGAAAGTCGATCCCCATATGCTCAAAGATCCTCTGCTTTTCCCTGTTTGTCGTAAGCACTCTGGCATCCCCTCCGAAAAGCGATGCAGGAGGTATGTCAAAGGTAAAAATACATGCGGCAAGACCACGCTCTTTTGCAGAGAGTATCTCCTCCAAAAGACGCCTGTGTCCCAGATGAACACCGTCAAATTTGCCTATTGCAACAGCAGTGTCCCTCTCTATATAAAATTCTGTTGTATCTGCGATTATTTCCATTTTAAAACTCAAATCAAAGGCTCAGGATAAGTAATGGGAGTGCGGAATATCGCGCTCAAAATACAATCGGTCACAAAAACGATCAGAAGTATTAAAGCAATGACGTAAATGGGTTTCTTGTTCTCTATCTTGGTATAAAACTTCTTAGAAAGAGGCTCTATCAGATAGTGGAAAAGAACTCCAAGAACCGCAAAGCTCACCACACTTCTAAAGCATACTATTCCCTTTATATTCAGGAACAGACCGCTGTAGTCCCAAAGTCTCAGCCCGAAAATATAGATTGCGGCAGAACCGATCACCAGCTCCACCAATCCCGTTCCCACCATGCATACCAGGAACAGAACCGGAGGCCACTTCTTAAGAGGTTTTGCCAGATAGATCACCATTGCTCCCACACCATATATCGGGAGCCAAGGCCCGTAAAGAATTCCCCTGTTTCTGAGCATCCCCTCAGTTATCCAATAAAAGATTTCCTCATAAAGCCATCCTACAAAACAGGAAATCAGATAAATCAAAAATAAGTACACCAAAAAATCGAACAGTTCTTTTCTGTTCATTTTAATTTTCATAAAAATAGTCTCTCTCTTCAGTCAAAAGGCGATGTAACACAGTACATCGCCCCATAAGGTCAATTCTTGATCTGAAATCTTTCTTGTTTATTTATCAAGCTGTTCGGCGATCTTGTCGCTTAAATTGTTCACACAATCGTGGAAGGTGCCCTTCATCTCACATCCCGCTGCTCTTTCGTGTCCGCCTCCGCCAAAGTTCATGGCGATCTTTGCAACGTTAACCTTTTCCGATGAACGCAGGGATACCTTAAAGGTCTGTGGTGCTATCTGATACATAAAGATAGCCACATCGATGCCACGGATATTGTTCAGCTGACTCACGATGCCTTCGTAATCCTTTGGCTTGACTCCGTAGAAATCTGCAGTCCTCTGGTCCACAACGCTGACGATACAGCGCTCATCCATGAACCTGACGCTCTCCATCATACAGCGTCCCATGATCTGTGACTGAAGATAAGTCTTTTCAAAGAATACTCTCTTGATCAGCTTTGAAAAATCAAAGCCATATTCAATAAGATCCGCAGCTCGCCTCATAGTGTCGGGAGAGGTGCAGGAATACTGAAATATTCCGGTGTCGGTGACCATACCGGCATAGAGTGCCTTGGCCACTTCCACGTCGATCTTATCCTTTTCCATATTCTTATATAAAAGCTCTGTAGTGGAGGCAATCTCGGGTTCCACGATATTGATCATGGCATCCCCTTCATTGCTCACGTGATGATCGAAATTGATGGTCTTCTTTGCTTTGTCAAAATACTTCTGAGCCCCTCCGAGACGATCATAATTGCAGTCCAGAGCAAAGTATACATCATAGGGCTCATCATCCTCCGGAAAGTCCTGGATAATATCCGCATATCCCCAGAGATCGCTGAAGATCGAAGGCGGATATTCCAGATTGACTCTGACATCCACTCCATCCATATTGATCATCAGATATCTGCGAAGTGCAAGACAGGAGCTGACCGCATCTCCGTCGGGCCTTATGTGGCCGCTGATGCCGATCTTTTTTGCACCCTCGCATTCCTTTAAAATGTTTATACTACTCATTATCCTTAACCCTCATCAGTATCAGGATCAGACTCCTCAAAGTCCCCCCGGTCCCTTGCAGCATTTTCGTCATGAGCGATCACTTCGTCGATCAGATGAGTCATGTTTACGCCATATTCGATGGACTGATCCATTACAAATGTGATCTCCGGTGTATTGCGAAGATTGAGACGGTGGGCCAGCTCTCTCCTGATATAAGGAGCGGCGCTCTTAAGTCCCTTGGCGGTGTCTTCCTTATCTTCATCACTTCCCAGAACGGAGATCCATACCTTACAGGTTTTAAGATCCGGTGCGACCTGAACATCAACAACACTTGTCCATGGGCTTATTCTGGGATCCTTGATCTCATCCCGTATGATAACGGAGAGCTCCTTTTGGACCTCCCCGTTAACACGGGTATTCTTAATACTATTCTTACGCATAAAAGTTTACCTCGGTACTTCTACCATGATGTAAGCCTCTACCTGGTCAAGTTCCTGAACCTTGTCAAAGCCGTCAAATACGAGACCGCACTCGAATCCGGCCTTGACTTCCTTGACATCATCCTTGAATCGCTTAAGTGATGCAAGCTCTCCTTCGAAGATCTGCTCGCCTTCACGAGTGATACGAACCTTGCATCCTCTCTGGATCTCTCCGTCCAGTACGTAGGAACCGGAAATGTTTCCGATAGCGGATGCCTTGAAGATCTGACGGATCTCGGCGTGGCCGATGATCTTTTCCTCGAATACGGGATCAAGCATACCCTTCATGGCAAGTTCGATATCTTCAATAGCTTTATAGATGACATCATAAAGTCTGAGGTCTACATTTTCTTCTTCTGCAGTGGCCTTTGCTGTAGCATCGGGACGTACATTGAATCCGATGATAATAGCATTTGACGCACTTGCAAGTGATACGTCGGATTCGTTGATTGCGCCAACTCCTCCGTGGATACATTTAACAACTACTTCATCATTGCTGAGTTTGGTAAGGGATTCCTTAACGGCCTCAACGGATCCCTGTACATCTGCCTTAACAATGATATTGAGTTCCTTGAGATTGCCTTCCTTGATCTTGGAGAACAGATCTTCAAGACTCATGCGTCCCTTGATCTCCTCAAGTTTCTTTGCCTTGTTTTCAGCTCTGTAGGTTTCTGCAAACTGTCTGGCACTCTTATCGTTTTCGTGAGCGATAAACACCTCTCCCGCCTCAGGTACATCGGAAAGACCCAGGATTTCTACGGGAGTGGAAGGAGTAGCTTCCTTTACGCGCTGACCCTTGTCGTCGATCATAGCACGAACCTTACCGTATGCGGCACCTGCTGAAATGAAATCTCCCACATGAAGAGTACCTTTCTGTACCAATACGGTGGCAACGGGTCCGCGTCCCTTGTCAAGCTCTGCCTCGATAACGAGACCTCTTGCATTTCTATCGGGATTAGCCTTAAGTTCAAGTACATCTGCGGTGAGAAGGATCATATCCAGAAGATTGTCGATTCCTTCCCCTGTCTTTGCGGAAACGGGTGCAAATACAGTACTTCCGCCCCAGTCTTCGCTGATGAGTTCATATTCGGAAAGCTCCTGCTTAACTCTGTCGATATTTGCAGAGGGCTTATCTATCTTGTTTACGGCTACGATGATCTCTACGCCTGCAGCCTTTGCATGGTTGATAGCTTCCACTGTCTGAGGCATTACACCGTCATCCGCAGCTACTACCAGAATAGCGATATCGGTGGAATTTGCGCCACGCATACGCATTGCAGTGAAAGCTTCATGTCCGGGAGTATCCAGGAAAGTGATCTTTCTGTCCTGAACATTAACGGTATACGCACCGATAGCCTGGGTGATACCTCCGGCCTCACGGTCGGTCACTCTGGTCTTTCTGATGGCATCAAGGAGTGAAGTCTTACCATGGTCAACGTGACCCATTACGCAGACAACAGGAGGTCTCTCCTTAAGAAGGCTGCTGTCCTCCTCATCTTCCTTGAGAAGTTCCTCGATGATATCTACCTTTACTTCATGCTCGCAGAGTATCTCATACTCCATCGCGATGGTCTCTGCATCTTCAAATGAGAGTTCATCGTTAAGGGTAACCATCTTGCCTGCCAGGAAAAGCTTCTTGATGATATCAGCAGGACGCTGCTTCATCTTTTCTGCCAGATCCTTGATGGTGATACTCTCGGGAAGGGAAATGACTTTGATGACTTCTTCCTGTACTTCAGGCTTCTTTTCAGGCTTGATAAACTTGCCTGCGCGCTTGATATCGGGCTCTTCCTCGAATGCTATATCCTTGCGTCTGTCTCTGTCTTTTCCTTTGTCTCTTCTTCCTCCGCGGCCCTGCTGGTTTTCCGGAGCAGGCGCGCTACCGGCGAAGTTCTTTTGATTCCTAGCTTCTCCAAATCTAGCTCCCTGTCTTTCATTAGGCCTACCATCTCGACCACTATTATTAACGCCACGGCTATTACCTGCACCGCTATTGCCGCCTCTGTTATCCCTTTGAGGCCCTTCTTGCCTGCCAGGCCTCTGGCCTTCTGCTTTATTTTTGCCATAAGCTACACCTCCTCTGTTCTGGAACTGATTGTTGTTTCCCTGAGGGCGTGTCTGAGCGGGCTGAGAATTTCTACGAGCAGCTGCGCCTGCGCCCATTCCTTCTCTAACAGAGCCTGTTGCCTCACGATTCTCTCTTACGGGAGTCTCGTTTACAGGTGCCTGACTCTGTGTATTATTATTGTTTTCTACAACAGGCTCAGCGGGCTTTTTAGCCACATTTCTGTTGTCTGGTACCATCTGTACCGCAGGTGTTGGTGAAGGAGGTGTAAGAGGCTTGATCCTGCCGCCCATCTGCTGAGGTCTTCCGAAATTGTTTCCGCCTCCCTGAGGACGATTCTGTCCGGGGCCGCCCTGAGGTCTGTTTCCGTTTCCGCCGGGACGTGCCTTATCGTTTAATACGATACTGATCCTCTTCTTTTTGGGAGGCTGCTGAGACTGCTGATTCTGAGGCTGCTGGGGCTTCTTCTGCTCGCTCTTTACCGGCTCTGCATTAGTTGCCTTTGCAGGTTCTGAAGTCTTCTTATCTTCAACCTTCTTCTCCTCGGGCTTTTTCTCTTCAGCTTTCTTTTCTTCTGCCTTTACGGTCTCTTCCTTCTTTTCCTTTTTTGTTTCTTCGCTTGCGGGCTTTGAAGAGCCTTTTGCGAAAGCGGATCTTATTTCTTTTACCTGATCGTCATCGAGTCCGCTGGAAGCACTGGTAACGCCGATATTTTTCTGCGCTGCAATAGCAAGAACTTCCTTATTCTCGACTCCGAGTTCCTTTGCTAATTCATATACTCTCATTTTTGCCATAATCAAAACATCCTTTCGTCAGATGAGTCCTCTTCGTCAATTAAAGTAACAAGTTTTTTGGCAAAGCCGGGTTCAGTCACTGCCATGGAAGCCCGCGTTTCTTTTCCGATCGCCGCTCCCAGTTCCTCACGTTTTCCCCACATCCGGATCGGCACCTCGTAGTACGTGCATTTATCGTTAAAAAGCTTTTTGGTATTGTCCGAGGCATCCTCCGCCACAACAACCAAAAGCGCTTTTCCGCTGCGCACCGCATCCAGCACCTGATCCTCACCGCTGGTAAGATTCCTTCCTCTTACCGCAAGTCCCATCAGGGAGAGAATCTTTTTATTTCTGTCCAAGATCTTCAAACTCTCCTTTCAGTCTGCTTATGACATCAGCCGGTATACTCTCTTTGAAGGATCTTTCAAAACCCTTTCTCTTAACAGCTGCATCAAAGCATGCGGGATTCTTGCATATATAGGCACCGCGTCCATTCATACGACCTGTTTCGTCCAGTGAATAGTAACCATCGGTTCCTCTTACTATGCGGATCAATTCAGTTTTTTCTTTCTTTTCACCACAGCCCAAACATTGTCTGCAGGGAATAACCTTTGCCATATTTCCTATCTTACCTTACTGTTCTTCGGAAGTCTCCTCAGCGTACTCTCCTTCGTATTCCTCATCATATTCATCATCATCATAAATATAATCTTCATAACGGAATCCGGGTGAGTTCTCAGCCTGCTCCTCAGACTTAATATCTATCTTGTAATTAGTGAGCTTAGCTGCAAGTCTTGCATTCTGACCTTCCTTACCGATGGCAAGTGAAAGCTGATCGTTGGGAACAACGACCTTTGCCGACTTTTCATCGGGATCTGCAAATACCGCGGTAACGGTAGCAGGTGAAAGAGCATTCTGAACAAGTCTTCCGGGATCCTCATCCCAGTTGACGATGTCGATCTTCTCTCCGCCCAGCTCATCTACGATGGCATTTACTCTTGCGCCGTTCATACCGACACATGCACCTACGGGATCAACATTTTCATTGTTGCTCCATACCGCGATCTTTGTACGGCTGCCGGGCTCACGGGCAATGCTCTTGATCTCTACGGTTCCGTCCGCGATCTCGGTAACCTCCTCTTCAAAGAGCCTCTTAACAAGCTCCGGATGAGTACGGCTTACATTGATACGGGGTCCCTTTGTAAGGCTCTTAACATCAAGCACATATACCTTTACTCTCTGGCCGATACGGAACTTTTCTCCCTCTGCCATTTCGCTCTCTGTAAGGATCGCATCTGCCTTTCCGAGGTTTAAGCTTACATTCTTTCCGATGTATCTCTGAACAGTACCGGTGACAACATTCTTTTCCTTCTCGAAATACTGATTGAAGATAACATTGCGCTCTTCCTCGCGGATCTTCTGAACGATCACCTGCTTTGCATTCTGAGCAGCGATACGGCCAAATTCCTTTGATTTAACTTCAACATTGATCACATCTCCTACCTTTGCGGACTTAGAGATTTTCTTTGCATCCGCAAGGCTGATCTGAAGCGCCTTGTTTTCTACATCAGCAGCACTCTCAACTACCTCTTTCTGAGCATAAACGTTGTAATCGCATGTCTCACGGTCGATCTCAACACGCACATTTTCGTTGGAGCCGAAATTCTTTTCGCAAGCCTGCATAAGAGAGTTCTCGATAGCATCAAGGAGAACGTCGCGGCTGATGCCTTTCTCTCTCTCCAAAAGGTTAAGTGCCTCCATCAGTTCAGTGTTCATAATTTTTCTTTTATCCTCCGTATCTTAGAATTGAATTAACTGATTTAAAAGTCAAGTTTAAGTCTGATAATAGCGATCTCTTTTCTGTTAAATGTATTGTCAGTGCCGGCTGTTTCAACGGTGACAGTATCCTTGTCGTAAGCCTTTAACACACCCTCAAAATCCTTTGATCCGTTCAGCGGTTTAAAGAGCTTCACCTCCACTTCTTCTCCCAGTGAATACTCAAGGTGTCTGTCCTTTTTAAGTACACGTCCCAGCCCGGGGCTGGACACTTCCATGATGTAGGATCCGTCGATGAAATCCTCTCTGTCCAGGACTTCGTTAAGTGCTCTGCTCACCGACTCGCAATCATCGATGCTCACTCCGCCTTCCTTGTCAATATAGGAGCGAAGATAGTATTCGCTTCCCTCCTTGACGTACTCCACATCGTAGATCTTTACACCGTTTGCCTCCGCTATGGGAGCGAGAAGCTCTTCAGTGCGCTTTTCGTAATCTTCCTTCTGTGACATAGCTGGTCTCCGTCTTTACAGCAGAATCCCCGACATGCGTGAACTCTGTTGTCTGCAATAAAGAAGAGTGACTCGCAAGCCACTCTTCTTAGTTACCATTATTGATTTACATAAGTCATAATACGCTCTAAAGCCCTAAAAGTCAATGATATTTTTGATTTTTTTGTAATTTTGCGCTTCTTTATGATAATATATAAAGGTATTTGAAAGAAAGGATCCCCATCAAAATGAATCGTTTTTTCTCATTTCTGAAAACAAGATTTGCTTATTCCGACAAAGAGACTATAAGCCCTCTCGCTGCCGATGATGAAAAAAATGCTGTAAGATCCACCGTCCCGGCTGCTTTTTCATATATTATCACAGCTGCCTGCAGCGCGGCAATTTTCATATCCTATTATATTTACAGTAAAGATTTTTGTGTAAAGAGACTCTCCGATCTCGGTGCCCATATCGCTTTCGCAGAAAAATTTGATCTCACAAACAGCGAAGGTTTCTTAAAGTCCTGGGCCAGAGTTCCGCATCTCGGATGGCATATGCTTGTCAGATTCTTTATGGCACTTCACATGCCCCCCGAGGAAGCAGCCGCGTTGGTCTATTCACTTCTCGGAGTTTTTTCCTTTATTGCGGGCGCTTATCTGACATATCGTTTGATACGCCACTATACCGGAAGAGATGAGCTTGCACTCTCAGCTATTATTTCAGGGGTTCTTTCCTTTGTAGGTCCCTATGCAATGCCATGGTTTACACCCTTGGGAATCTATCACGGGCAGTACAGTCCCAACCCATTTCACAACCCCACTCACATGGCTGTAAAGGGCTTGGGCATCATTCTCACTATGATAGGCGTTGATATATTCAGGAGAATGAAAAATGAAAAAACTGTTTTCTTTAAGAGCGAAAGAAACCTCATTCTCCTGTTCGGCATCGTTTTATTCATATCCGTGATCTTTAAGCCGACCTTTATGTACATGATACTCCCCGCAGGATTCCTGTTTATGATCTCCGAGCTGATCATCAACCTGCGGAAAAAGGCTTATCCGATGAAGAACATTTTCAAAGTCCTGATCGGAATAATCATTGCGGTGATCCCCTCTCTTATCCTGATCATCATAGAATCAGCTATAACCGCCAAATACGGAACCGAATACTCTACTGTTATCTTTTCCTTCAGCAAGCCCTTTGAAGTTTGGCATCTGTATACTTTGAGCGTTCCGAACTCCGTATTGCTGGCTATGTTCTTCCCTATCGTAATGTGCATCATAAATCCCGGCTATTTTCTAAAAAGTACCGAAGGCAGACTTTCGGTATGCGCCTATGCAGCGGGATTTGTTGAGTTCTCAATTCTAAAGGATGCGGGATATCAGATGATCGCCGCAAACTTTGCATGGTGCATGATGTCAGGTATGGTGGTTTTATATGCCTTCACTGCGGGAAAGCTCCTGATAGATACTCTTAAAGAAGATAGATCAAAGCCCCATATGATCTATCTCATAAGCTGCTGGTTCCTGCTATTTCTCCACGCTTATTCCGGGATCACATTTATGCTGGAAAGACCTATGTAGCTGTTCACGCACTATACAGATCCACCACATACTGCGAAACAAAGAGTCGCTTGCGACTCTTTGCGCGCCGGTGCGCGCAAGCTTTAGCTTGCATTATTCATCTGCGCACCGGTCGCATCCATAG
>CACXGM010000102.1 GCA_902767075.1 uncultured Lachnospiraceae bacterium | reverse complement strand
CCGCCCACGGCTTCAAAATCCGCCTTTGAGATCATGAGGCAGGCACCTGTCACAGCATTGTAATTGCAATTGATCCTGGCGCGGACCATAAATCCAAATTCGTTTCTGCCGATCCCCACAAAGGGATGCTGGGCATATCCGCGAAATCCCAGCAGAATACCCGCATGCTGCACGGTCTCATCGGGGTAGATAAGCTTTGCTCCCACGATCCCCACATCAGGCCTCTGAGCTATACCCAGCATTTCTGATATACCGCACGGGGTGATCAGCTCCGTATCGTTATTTAAAAACAGGAAATACTCTCCGGAAGCATGTTTTGCGGCAAAATTATTGATGGCGGAATAGTTGAATTCCTTTTCCCACTTGACTACCTTCAGATTTTCGAATTCCTTTTCAAGCCTTTCATAGGCTGCAAAGGTCTCCTTATCTTCGGAATTATTTTCCGCGATGATGAATTCTATATTTTTGTAATCGCTCTTATCATTGATTGAGCGGATGCAGTTTTCAAGGTCATCTGTGTGATCCTTGTTGGGGATGATGACGGAGACAAGGGGTGATCCCTGCACCTCATAGGTAGTGTGATACATTCCCCACATATCGGTCATTTCAACCTTTGCGGGGATCCCCATTCTCTTTAGATGCTCCTGAACCGCTTTCCTGCCCGCCTCGTAGGCATACATTTTGCTCTCGGGGTTCTCAGCAGTGGAGCCCTTTGCCAGGCGCCAGTGATAGAGAACGCGGGGAACATGGGCGAAAATTTCCCGGACGACATCCGAGCCGAAATCGATGTTTGATGTGCCGGAGGAAGCGGAGTCACCGGATGTGCTGCCCTTTGACCCGGTGCCCACAGACCCGGTGCTCGCTAAAGCACCTCCAACCGCGTACTCTATGCACCTGAACATCATCTCATAATCCTGGGCCCCGTCGTACTCACTGTTAAAGCCCCCAACAGCGCGCAGAATATCAGTCTTTACGGAGTAAATATGAGTTATATAATTATGACTCCTGAACAGATCGATGGAAAAATCCGGCTTGAAATTCGGGTCCATAAACTTGCCCAGATTGTTGGTTGCCTTATCCTCATCCGTGTAAACGATCCGTGTCTTGGGATTCTGATAAGCCTTCACGATCTCGAAAAGTGCATCCGGCTCGTAAACATCATCATGGTCAAGAAGTGCAATGACTTCGCCGGTGGCCATTTCCAGAGCACAGTTTGTGTTATATGAAATGCCTCCGTTACGATCCAGGGTTTTGTAAATGATCCTGGGGTCCTGCTCGTGATAAGCCCGCAGCACATCCTCGAGGGGGGATTTTGATGCCGCCGTAGCACCTTCATCAGAAGTTTCGCCCTCCTGCCCGGTGCTTCCGATACCGGACCCTCCGGCTCCCTGCTCAGCCTTTGCCGCTCCTACCACGTTTCCATCAGCGTCGATCCTGGCTCCCACGCTTCCGTCCGCAATACAGAGTTCCCAATTTTCGTAGGACTGTGCCCTTACGGAATCGATCATCTCCTTTAAAAGGGGAAGGGGCGTGCGGTATGTGGGAACCAGGATACTAACCTTTGGTTCGTATCCAAAATGGGTCTGTCTCTGTTCCTCCAGCTGCTCGGCGGTCACTCTCTGTGCCAGGAACCATCGGTGATACTTGCGGGGTGCCTCGATCTTATTTTTGACCTTCTTTGCCACCTCGCCGGGTCCCTTCTCACGCAGGATCCGCAGAGCCTTCTGTATTTTGTTTTCTTTCTTGAAGCCTGTTTTTTCCATGTTTTATATCTGCGATAAAATGGTGCCTGTCACCATGAACGTTTTGTGAACCCTTGTTCATATTTTGTTCATGGTGACAGGCACCCTTAAATTATAATACTGCCTTTACATCCTCGGTAAGTTTCTCAACACGAGCCTGTGCGTCCTCTAAGCTGGTACCCTTGACGCCCATGTAGAACTTGATCTTGGGCTCGGTTCCGGAAGGTCTCGCGCAGCACCAGTTGTCATCGGGAAGCTCGAAGTAGAGAACATTTGACTTGGGAAGTCCGGTGGTGGTCTTCTCGCCGGTCTCCATGTCCATGATCACATCCTTCTCATAATCTCTGAACTTCAGCACCTTCAGATCTCCGAATGCCTTGGGAGGATTGGTGCGGAGCTTCTCCATGGTATCTGCGATCTGCTTTGCTCCATCGATTCCCTTCATGGTGATGGTGTACTGAGTCTCCTTGTAATATCCGTACTTCTCATATATATCGATCATCATATCCCAGAGAGTCTTTCCCTGGTTCTTGCAGAAGGAAGCAACCTCGCAGAGAGCCATGACAGCCACGATGGCGTCCTTATCTCTTGCGTGGGTTCCCACGAGACATCCGTAGGACTCCTCCAGACCAAATGCATAATTGTAAGTATGATTCTGCTCAAACCACTTGATCTGCTCGCCGATGAACTTGAATCCGGTGAGAACCTCGATGAGCTTAACATTGTAAGCTGCGGTGATGGGCTTGGTCATGTTTGTGGTAACGATGGTGGTTACCAGAGCGGGATTTGCAGGCATTGTGCCGGTTGCGGTGCGCTCTCTTAAGATATACTCAGCGATGAGCATTCCGGACATATTTCCGGTAAATGATACATACTCGCCGGTCTTTGAATCCTTTGCATATACTCCCAGACGGTCTGCATCGGGATCGGTAGCCAGAACGATATCTGCATCCTTTTCCTTAGCAAGACGAAGAGCATAGGTAAATGCCTTGGGATCTTCGGGGTTAGGATACTCGAGAGTGGTGAAATCGGGATCGGGACCTTTTTGCTCCTCAACAACATATACGTTCTCGAAGCCAAGCTCCTTTAAAATACGCTGAACGGGAAGATTTCCGGTTCCGCAAAGAGGTGTGTAAACGATCTTGATATCCTTTGCAACAGCCTTGATGACCTCGGGATGGATGATCTGCTTCTTCAAAGCTTCCATGTACTTGTCATCGATCTCTTTTCCGATGACCTCGTAGAGACCTGCTGCCTTTGCGGCTTCGATATCCATTGTCTTTACGGTATGATAATCGCTGATGGACTTAACCTCAGTGATGATATCCTTGTCAATAGGTGCGGTGATCTGAGCGCCGTCCTCCCAATAAACCTTGTATCCGTTGTACTCCGGAGGGTTGTGGCTTGCAGTGACCATTACGCCGGCGGTGCAGCCCAGCTCACGAAGAGCAAATGAAAGCTCGGGAGTGGGACGCAGTGAATCAAAGATATATGCCTTGATGCCGTTTGCGGCCAGGCACAGTGCAGTCTCCCTCGAAAACTCGGGGCTCATGCGACGGTTGTCGCAGGAAATGGCAACACCCTTCTTGGGATCACCGTTCTTTAAAATATAATTGGCAAGACCCTGGGTAGCCTTTCTGACAGTGTAGATATTCATGCGGTTGGTTCCGGCTCCGATCACGCCTCTGAGTCCACCGGTACCAAACTCAAGCTCCTTATAAAATCTTTCCTCTATCTCAGTCTCGTTGTCCTTGATGGAAAGAAGCTCATCCTTGGTAGCCTGATCAAAATAATCATCACTTATCCAATAATTGTATTCTTCCTTATAACCCATGGTATTTCCTCCTGTTATTTTCCATATCATGCTGTTGTGAAAAAAGCATCCGCTTCAAACACGGCGCATAAAACATTCTACCACAAATTCACTTTCGATTAAAGTTCTAAAACAAAACTCACCTGATCTCGTACTTATCCTTTACATCATCTGCAGGAACATAGTCCCCCAGATACTCATCCGCCATGGCGATAAGCTCATCGTAGTTCACAATGGGCACCTTGTAGACTTCGCATTTCGGCGAATAAATGATCAGATTGCCATCTTCCTCACCCACGATGGAATAAGTGCGGCATATACAATTGAAATCCTCGTCCAGAATATATGAGTACACCGAAGAAGTCAGCACATATTTCCCCAGCCCCTCATAGTAGGAAAGACTCGACATTAATGAATCCGAAATCTGCAGACTTCTCTTTACCTCAAAGGTATTCGCATCGATGATCTTGGTCGTCTTGTTTGAATACTTTGCTACAATATACAGATCATCATCGGAATAAAAGGCATCATCCGCATTACGAACGCTTGGGGCGAGATTATCCGCCGCAGCCAGTTCTGCGCTTGCATCCTTTTCATAGAGGATCGATACTTCATAGCTTCCGTCATTCTCTATTCTCTGTGCGAAGGACTCCTCAAGAGAATACCTGGTTAGATAATTTGCCTGATCAAACCATAAATACAGATTCCCGTTATGATACCTGGCATCATATAAAAATTCCGTAGGGATCACAGAAAAGAAATTATCACTCCACTCGCTTATACCGAGTTCGTCGCAGGCATAGACTATTCCCTCCTGAGTTACGTAATAAACCCTATCCCCCTCATAATCGGGCCAGAATTCAATTATCGCCTTGTCCGAATTAAAGTAGTTTATCACCCCGCCCTTTTCTTTATCCAGCACAAGCATTATGTACCTGTCGTAGATATAAACGTACTTTTCGGTAACACAGATATCCACTGCCACAAAGGAGGGTACTTCCCTGGTCCACCAGGTCTGCCCCGTGACCGTATCTATGGAATAAATCTTTGAGGAATCATTGACTGCTCCCGTTCCCGGTGTGACGAAAATGATATTGTCCCCCTCGAGGACAGCACATATATCCATAGGAGTATCTTTGGTAAAGGAAACTATAAGCTTTCCGGTCTCTTCCTCCGCCATCAGAATATAAAAATTGCAATTATAATCTATAAATACCGCAATAAATCTTCCGTTATCAAAATCCGCAGATGTCATTACCAGATCGGACTCATCAAAAATCTCGCTCACATCGATGCTGTACAGGATCTGCCCTGACTCATCTACACCGTATAAAATATCATCACTGAAAAGAAGTGTGACAATCCCATCCTCTGAGGGCGCAAAATAGGATATATCCCCCGGAATATCAAGAGTACTGCTCTCATCTGTTAATATAGAATAGTACGTATTCACTCCGTCGCAGCTCATTACCACGCCCTTGCTTCCGCAAAAGCCCGCACTCCGGATCGAATTATCCACTTCAGATTCATCCGGAAGTCTTTTTACCGGATTTCCGTCATGGTCAAAAATATAGCTTTCGGGTCCTTCGTTTATGAGAACAAAATTTTCATCATAGGAAATGCTGTATTCCCAGGGAAGCTCCGGGACATCATAGGTGCAAGCAGGATAATATGCCTCCCCCACACTGTATACACCCATGGAAGTATAAAGTCGCCTCAGCGCATTGGCATTATACCCTTCTTCTTTGTCAGGCAGCACATTTCTGACAGCATATGCCGCATCCTTTCTCTTTCCGCAGCCCAAAAGACTGTCCGCAACCCCCGCCATGGCGCCGGCATATTTATCGTTCAGTTCCGTATACTGCTGCGAGATCAGGGCGTTCTGGCGGCTTATCCTTATCAGCATCACGGTTGCAAATATAGCAAAAAGTAAAACCGCGGCGCCGATGCTTCCGAATACGGTAGCCATCTTCCTGATCTTCTGCTCTCTGTGGCGCTGGCGAAGATCATCATAATTCATGCCAAAGATGGCGGCGCAAAGCTTTATCACCGCGGTATCCATAGCCTTCAGGATCTCTTTTTTATTCTCTCCTCTGGTATCGGCGGCAAGGGGCTCTATCTCTTTTTTTACAAAGGTGATATTACCGTTTTCATCCTTTACCTCCACCTGTTCAAAGTTCAGGATCTCCGGGAAGGAATTCACCGGCTCATCCTCCGCCAGAACCACCAAGATATGCTCCCTGTCATGGAGCTGCAGGAAGGTCTCGATCTCCTTTAAGCACCATCTGGACTGGGGATATCTGGGGGTGCAGATAGTGATGAGGAAGTCAGAATTTGCAAGAGCATTATTTATGGGATCTGAAAGATTGTCCGAAAGGGGCAGCTCATCCACATCACGAAATATCCTGCTGATACGGGTCTTTCCGCTCTTTGCCTTGCTTCTGGCAGACTTCGGTAGCTTAAATGCCTCCAGCTTTTTGTGGAGATTCTCTGCAATAAAGCTGTCCAGCTCGCTATGTCTGTAACTTATAAACGCGTCATAATGAACGCCCTGTAATTCATCCATAAGAATCTCTCCGTTTCTTTTTTATCAGGGGGATTGCTAAACTGATCCCTGCAATTATTTCTCAGCGGCTTGCTCGATCCTGTAAACATGCATGGTGGCGCCGTTTACCAGTTTGAAACTGTCTTCCTCCATGGGCTGAGTGTTCAGCTTTCGAGCGTAGTATTCCGTTCCTTCCATGCCGATGAATTCCTGCGCCTCATATACTAAGTAGCACAGGTCCTTGCCCACATATTCAGCGCTGTATTTCATAAGAGTCGGAGCGTTTGAATACCAGGAACCGGAATAAATGTAATTCGCTTTTTTATAATACTCTGTCTCAAAAATGTCCGTGCTGATGAATCTGGCATAGCCCATATCCAGGACGTAGCTGTT
>CACXGM010000101.1 GCA_902767075.1 uncultured Lachnospiraceae bacterium | reverse complement strand
ATTTATCTTCTTTGGTTTCTGATTTTTTTGAGTTCCCGGAGAGATTTCTGATGAGGAAGAATACTCCGGTGCCTATCAGTAAAGTAGCCACGACAACGATAATTATTACGATGACAGTGGTATTTATAAGAGATGTGTTTTCCGCATTTGTTTCTTCCGAGGGTTCGGGAGTTTCGGATGCGGATTCTTTTTGTGAAGGATCGGTATCCGCTTCATTTATTCCTGCATCTTCAGCAGCCGTCTCATCCGTTTGATCATCTGCGGTATCGGGCTTTGCTTCGGTGTCGACGTTCTCTGAAGTACTTTCCGGTTTAACTTCGTTTTCCTGTGTATCCTCTGCGGTGCTATCTGAAGCGTTTCCGGCAGCATTATCTGAAGGTTTGTCAGTATCGGAGCCCTGGGTAGCGTTATTATCTGGCTTACTTTGTGTGGTGTCTGAATTGCCGGATCCTGCATTGATCACGGGCTCGGGGGAATTACCGCTGTAGTCTGCTAAGCTTATTCCGTTTGCACCTAAAGCCACAGCGTGGTCCAGTCCGATGAACTTTCCGCTTTTATTCTGCCAAAGTACGGGTTTTACAAGGTTATATTTGTCCTCGTCCCAGGTCTTGAAATCGTCCTTTACCAGTCCGCCTGTGTCACCGGAATTCGCATTGAAGCACCAGAAGGTGTGATGGATATTTTTGCTGCCGATGAGGTCGCGAATGTACTCCATCCACTTAAGGTTATCACCTGACATGAATCCGCCCCACTCGCCAATGAGTATGGGAGCGATGTCATCCTCGACAATATAGAGCCAGAAGGGATACCATGCATCTTTATATAATGAGTCATAGGTAAAGCCTCCTGAGAACCAGGGCTGCTCATACACAAGGGGGCCGTAATCGTGGGGAGAGTACACTATCTGTTTGTTTCTGTCGGCGCTTCCAAAGTCGATGGGATACTTTTTAACAGCCATGAGGTTTGCTCCCCACCAGGTATTATAATAGTCTCCGTCATTTGTGGAAGTAAAGTTGTTTGATGAAATATTCGTGGGATAGATCTGTATACCTTCGATGACGATAAGAGCGTGGGGATTGATGTCAAGTATGGCATTTCCTGCGCGCTCCGCAACCTTTTTCCAGTTATTTTTGTCGTTTGAATCATTCCAGATAGCATGGGTCTGTTCGCTGGCTTTACCGTGAGGCTCGTTTTTCAGGTCATATGCTACCAGGGTATCGAAATTCTTATATCTGTCTGCCAGCCACTTAAGTGCTTCGATATACTGATCCTCGGAAATCTTGTCAGTGTACCATACGGGATGATTGTGACCGGAGGCATCTGTGTTGGCGGAATGGATATCCACCATAACTTTCATACCGTTCTTTTCACAAAGTGTCAGTACATAATCAAAGATCTCAAGGGAGTTCAATGAATTGAGATTGCTGTTATATGCGTGGTTGTAGTTTGCGGTAGGGTAGTTTCCTTTTTTCCATTCAAGCAAAAGCTCTGCAGACATGGGAACACGCATTAGATTAAAACCGTGGTCTGCGATAGCGGTCAAAGATGATTCAAGTTCCGCATTCCAGAGCCCGTCAAAGAGATTGGTACCCGTGTTGTATCCAAACCAGTTTACGCCGGTGAGCCATACCTCATTGCCATTCATATCAACGATCTTTGATCCCTTTGTGGTGAGCCAGTCATCCCCTGCGGTTCCGTAAGTGGAAACAGCGGGAGAGGAAAACTCCGGTCTTGCCTCGGAATTGTTCTGGTTATTATTCTGGTCGTTGTTTTGATTGTTATTCTGATTGTTGTTCTGATTATTATTGTCGGCGGGGGTGTATGTGCCGGAGCCTGAAAGGCTGACAAATTCGGCTTTTGAAATGGAGGAGCCGGTCACCTGTATACCCACATTTGAATTAAATGCCCAGGAGTTTCCGCCGTCAGCCTTTACGGTGGCAGTTACTTTCTGACCATCGACTTTGTATGAGTCAAAGCCCCATCCTGAGGCTGATTCCACGGTGCCGTCAAATTCAACCACGGCAGTTATGGTGAGAAAACCGGTGCATCCGTTCATATCAAAGGAGATCTGACCTCCGTTTCCCCAGAGATTCTTGGAAATGTTTTTTGCTTCAGGTCCATCGTCTGCTCTTGATATGACATAGGGTGAAACACATAAGAAGGTAATTACCAGAACGAGTATGGCTACGACTGACCTTTTGATCCTTACAACAGATTCACGATTCATTTTTTTGCTCCTTGTTTTATTTCCCCTCCAAGTATTCATAGGAGATCGCATTAGTATCATTTTACACTTTATTTCTTCTTCTTTCAAACCAAGTTTCCTTGAGGATGCATTGAATACAGGTAAATACAAGGATTTGAGAGAGTTTATAATTCTTTAATAATTTTATTAGCACTCACCTCTTGACAGTGCTAATAATGAGTGTTATAACACAGATAGAACAAGAGAGAGGGAGAAAGGAAACAACAAATAAGTTTAAGCACCGCAGAAAGCGGTTGCGAAAGGAGGAATGACTTATGTTGTATCCAAGTTTGTTTAATGAGAGTTTGTTTGATGATCTTATGAACTTTGAGTTTCCCGCATTCGGAAGAGAATTCGAAGATGTGGACAAGAAACTCTACGGTAAGCATGCAGCACATGTTATGAAGACCGACGTTCATGAGCAGGATAATTCCTACGATGTAGATATCGATCTTCCCGGATTTAAGAAGGATGAGATAAATCTTTCTCTTGATAACGGATACCTTACAGTATCGGCTTCAAAGGGCCTTGATAAGGATGAAAAGGATAAGAAGGGAAAGATACTCCGTCAGGAGCGTTACGCAGGTTCTATGCAGAGAAGCTTTTATGTCGGAGATGCTCTCACAGAGGAAGACATTAAAGCCAAATTTGAAAACGGTGTCTTAAAACTCAGCGTTCCTAAGAAAGAAGCAAGGGCTGTACCTGAAAAGAAGTGCATAATGATCGAGGGATAAGCTCCCAAAGTTCTGAACAAAAGGATAGAAATATCTGAAGCGATCGCCGGAGGCAGTTTAAAAGCTGTCTCCGGTTTTTTTTGCATCATAGGAAATTGCTCTGCTGATAATTTTTTTATATAATCGGGGGATAAAATGATAGGATTGATATCTTACTTATGATACAAAAGAATTGTTCCGGCATACAAAAAATAACCGGGACATTAAGAAATAAAACGAAGCATTAAAAAACATTAACAAAAAACAACGGAGAATATCTATGGAAATCGTTAGCAAAACCGGTACTACACAGACAATCTCACCTTCGGTTGATGAACTGAAAAATGCCGTGATCAAGAATGAAAAGGAAAACGGATCTGTTTCCCCTGATAAAGACCTGAAAAATAAAGACAAGAGCTATGCGGAAAAAATGGCTGTTGATATGGGGCTTGGTTTTAATCTGGGGAACACTCTTGATGCCGTGGCACACCCCGATAAGAACGATCATCCCGGGATCATGAGTGAGACCGCATGGCACAATCCTCTGACCACAAAGGAAATGATCGGGGGTATAAAGAAGGGGGGATTTAAGACGCTACGTCTTCCTGTGACCTGGCATAATCATGTCAGCAAAGATATGGATACCGTGGATCCTGCATGGATGAACAGAGTTCGTGAGATCGTTAACTGGTGCCTTGATGAGGATATGTATGTGATACTGAATACTCATCATGATATTTTTCCGGGATTTCTGCACCCCGATAACGAAAATATAGAAAGATCCTTGGAGTTCATGAAAAATATCTGGACTCAGATCGCAGAAGAGTTTAAGGATGTTACAAGCGAAAGGCTTTTGTTTGAATCATTGAACGAAATCCGGGTACTCAGAGCACCCTTTGAGTGGACACCGGATTATGAGAACGAGAAGTGCCGTGAGGCAATGGAAAATGTCAATAAGCTGAATCAGCTCTTTGTTGATATCGTTCGTGCGTCGGGAAGTGAAAATGCCGGGAGAGTCCTTGTGATCCCGGGTTACTCCACATCTACTGAGGGTGTTTGCTGGGAAGGCTTCAGACTTCCAAAGGATGAAGCAGAGGGCAGACAGATAGTGGCAGCTCATATATATTCACCTGCCCATTTTGCTTTTTATTTAAAAGAGGGAGCAAACTTTACAGAATTTGATATTGATTCTCCGGAATCCACCTTGCCCATTGATGAGAGACTGGGTAAACTGTATACCCACTTCGTGAGCAAAGGAATCCCTGTCAATGTGGACGAATTCGGAACCGTTGACAAGGACAACGATCAGGAGAGGGTAAAATGCCTGGCCTACACTTTGGCAAAAGCCTCCGAACTTGGTATCAGAACCTGCTATTGGGACAACGGAGTATTCAAGGGATACGGTAACGGTATGGCTATCTTTGACAGAAAAGCCGTATGCTTCCCCGATATGGGTCCTGTGGATGCAATGCTTAACGGAATGAAGGCCTTTCCCTGCTGATCAAAAATCCGTTGTTTTTCTTTTGACGAGTGTTCCGGAGAAAACTGTTTTGTGGGGCATTTCCTGGCCGGAGAGAACACCGATGAGAGTCTTCACGAGACATCTTGTCTGGGTCTCCAACTGGTTATCTATGGAGGTGAGCTCGGGGGTGCAGCAATCGGTGAGAATGGAATTGTTATAACCTATCACCGACAGATCTCCGGGAATACTCAGTCCGTTTTTCTGTGCATACTTTACTGCAGCGATACCAAGCTGGTCATCTGCAGCCATTACACCGTGGAAGGTGTGTCCTGACTTTGCATATTCTGAAATATAATCTGCAATATCTTCCAGATTTGTCATTCCTTCGGGAGTCTTTAAAATACGATCCTCATAATCATCAACATGCTGACTCTGCATAGCCATGCGGAAACCGTCAAGCTTTTTCCGTCCGCTGTAGGAGAGGGAATTGTAGAGATAAAGGATGTCATGAATACCCGCCTCATACATTTCAGTGGCGCTTCGATACATGGAATTCATATCATCACAGAGAATGCAATAAACATTGTCATGATGATAGGAGGCATTCAGTATCATAACGGGAACCTGAGCGGAACTGTCTATTATGTACTGGTTTTCCTGTTCAACTTCGCCGATGAAGTTGGATCCTACCAGGATCAGACCGTCAACCTTCTTTGAGAGAATGAGATTGACGTAGTTTTTCTTTGCGTCCAGGTTATAGCCTGTGCAGCATAGGAGGGATTCATATCCGCTTGCCTGAAGGTTCTGCTCCAGGTAGTATACTGCTTTAGCCAAAAAGATATCGGATGAGTCCGCACACAGGATACCTATGGTCTGCATGGCCTTTAAGCCCATGGCTCGTGCTGACGAATTGGGAGTGTAGCCGTATTCGTCGATTATATCCATGATCTTTTTGCGTGTGGATTCTTTGACTTTGGTACTTCCGTTGAGAACGCGGGAGACTGTGGCGATGGATACGCCGGCTTTTTCTGAAATATCGTAAATTGTAACTGACATATAGGTCCGGAACCTCCGTGGATCTGTAGTATCATGTAACTACTTACATTTTCTACATTATACATAGTCCGTTCTTTCTTTTCAATCAATCCGTAGTATTTTTTTCTCAATTATTGCTAAAAATATCCTAAATAGCGTTAAGAAAGAAGGATTCTTTCGGCATTGTAAATAATTGCCAAAAAGAAAAACCAAAATTAATGAAATCATACAATTCGGTCATATATTCAGTTTCATTATTGACTTAAATCGAAAAAGGTGTAAAATTGTTAATGTAAACGCTTACATCAAAAATGATCGGAATATATTAATCAGTATTAAACCAATGTCAAAGGGGTAAAGAATGGACACTATTTCAAGAAAAATGACCGGAAAGAAGGAAAGACCCATTAAGGTCCTTCAGTTCGGCGAGGGTAATTTCCTTCGTGCGTTTGTGGATTATATGATAGACATCGCAAATGAACAGGGTAAATTTGACGGTGATATTGTTTTGGTAAAGCCCATTGAGTTTGGAAATCTTGACAGATTCCACGCTCAGGAGTGCCAGTACACCGTCCAGTTAAGAGGACGCGTGGACGGAGAACCAAAGAAGATAAACCGTATTGTCACCAGTGTGGCAGATGCTGTTGACGCATACGGAGAATACGAGAAATATGCCGAGTATGCCAAGCTTGATTCTCTTCGTTTCATAGTATCGAATACTACCGAAGCGGGAATAGTTTATGATGAGAGCGATAAGTTCGAACTTACTCCGCCAAAGAGCTATCCGGGAAAGCTTGCAAAATTCCTGTATGAGAGATATAAGGCTTTTGACGGAGCATTGGACAAGGGACTGATCATGCTTCCCGTTGAGCTTATTGATGATAACGGACTTCATTTAAAGGAGTGTGTTTTAAAACAGGCTGCCAACTGGAATCTCGAAGCGGGATTTGTAGACTGGCTTAACAATGCTTGTATTTTCACATCCACTCTTGTAGACCGTATAGTTACCGGATATCCCAGGGATGAAGCTGCTGAGCTTTGCAAGGAATTCGGATATCAGGATGATCTGATCGTTACAGGTGAACCCTTTGCACTTTGGGTCATCGAGAGCCCCAAGGATCTGTCGGATGAGCTTCCTTTGCCTGCAGTCGGGCTTCCTGTTATTTATACTCCGGATCATCATCCGTATAAGCAGAGAAAAGTGCGCATCTTAAACGGTGCTCATACATCATTTGTTCTGGCATCCTATCTGTGCGGAAACGATATCGTTCTTCAGTCCATGAACGATGAACTGATACTTAAGTTTATAAAGGGTACATTGTTTGACGAAGTCATTCCCACATTGACTCTTCCAAAGGCAGATCTTTTAGAGTTTGCAGATGCGGTACTCGCAAGATTCAATAACCCTTATGTAAAGCATGCACATCTTTCAATTGCACTTAATTCTGTTTCAAAGTGGCGCGCAAGATGTATGCCCAGCTTTTTGGATTATGTGAAAAATGAGGGAAAGCTTCCTCAGCATCTTACCTTTTCCATTGCGGCTCTGATGGCGTTTTATACCGGAACGGAGATCAGGGATAAAGCTCTTATAGGACATCGCGGGGAAGAGGAGTATAATATATTAGACGATAAGTCGGTGCTTGAATTCTTTGCCGCAAACAGTGGAAAAGATGCTGCTGAGTTTACAAAAGCGGTTCTCTCAAATGAAGAATTCTGGGGACAGGATCTGTCACAGATCGAAGGCCTGACAGACTGCATTACGGAATACGTGAGCAGCATCAGAGAGATCGGCATGAGAAAGACTATGGAGAAGTATTTCGCCTGAAATGAAATCATTTATCAAGATCAACGAAAATGACAATGTTATAGTAGCTCTTAAAGATATAGCTCCGGGTACTGATATCCGGGGCGTAATATCTGTTCAGGAGATACCTGCGGGACATAAGATGGCTCTTTGCGATATAAAAAAAGGTGAGCCGGTAATCAAATATGGCTACCGGATCGGAATCGCAAAAGAAGATATCAGTGCGGGATCCTGGATACATACCCACAATGTGGGCACAGCTCTGGGAGATATACTTGATTACTCCTACGAGCCTGTTGATACACAAAGTAAAGACGGTGTGAATGCGGCAGGATCCCCGGACGGATCTACTGCGGCTCCCCGGACCTTTATGGGATACAGACGCCCGAACGGTAAAGTGGCTGTTCGAAACGAAGTGTGGATCATACCCACCGTCGGATGCGTGAACAATATTGCATCCGCCATCGCAAAGGCTGCCAATGCTTCCCTGGAGGGAATGAGCGATATCATTAAGAGCAGAGTTGAGGAAGTTATTGCATTTCCCCATCCTTACGGATGCTCTCAGATGGGTGATGATCAGGAGAATACCAGAAAGATACTGGCGGATCTGGTGAATCATCCGAATGCGGGCGGAGTGTTGGTGCTGGGTCTTGGATGTGAAAATAGCAATATAGATGTATTAAAAGCATATATTGGGGAGTATGATGAGGACAGGGTTAAATTCCTGGTGTGTCAGGAAGTGGAAGATGAGATGGCAGAGGCTGATAAGCTCGTGGAAGAACTTATCGGATATGCTGCGGGCTTTGTACGTGAGCCCACTCCCGTATCGGAACTGATCATCGGGATGAAGTGCGGCGGAAGCGACGGATTCTCCGGCATCACGGCTAATCCTCTCGTTGGCAGATTCTCGGATATGCTTACATCCATGGGTGGAACCACCATATTGACCGAGGTGCCTGAAATGTTCGGCGCCGAGACCATACTTATGAACCGCTGCGAGAACAGGGAACTTTTTGATAAAACGGTTTGCCTTATAAATGATTTCAAGCAGTATTTTAAGGACAACAATCAGACCATTTATGAGAACCCTTCACCCGGAAACAAAAAGGGTGGAATCTCCACTCTGGAAGACAAGTCTCTGGGATGCACTCAGAAATCAGGAAGCAGTCCCGTAAAGGGAGTTCTTTCCTACGGAGAGTGTGTTACCAATAAGGGACTTAATCTTCTGTCGGCGCCCGGCAATGATCTGGTGGCTGCAACAGCACTTGCGGCAAGCGGTGCTCATGTCGTATTATTTACTACCGGAAGAGGGACACCCTTTGCGTGCCCCGTACCCACAATGAAGATATCCACCAATTCAAATCTGGCCGGAAAGAAGAGCAATTGGATCGATTTCAATGCCGGTGTTCTGGTGGAAGATAAAGAGATGGATGACATCGCAGAGAAGTTCTTTGACTATGTGATAACCGTTGCATCCGGTGAGAAGGTTGCAAGCGAAAAGGCAGGCTTCCACGATATGGCAATATTTAAACAGGGTGTTACATTGTAACATCAAAAATTCGAAAGTGAGGAAATGACACATGAAGGCTTTTATGGATCAGGATTTTCTGCTTCAGACCGATGTAGCAAAAAAGCTATTCCATGAGTATGCGGAAAGCATGCCAGTTCTCGACTATCACTGTCACATCAATCCAAAGGAGATCGCCGAGGACAGACAGTTTGAGAACATTACCCAGGTATGGCTCGGAGGCGATCACTATAAGTGGCGCTTTATGCGTTCCTGCGGTGTGGATGAAAAATATATCACCGGTGATGCATCGGACAAGGAGAAGTTTTTAAAGTGGGCAGAGTGTCTCGGAAAGGCAGTGGGCAATCCCCTCTATCACTGGTCACATCTTGAGCTTCAGAGATATTTTGATTATCATGGCGCTCTCAGCGCAAAGACCGCGGAGGAAGTCTGGGAGATCTGTAACAAAAAACTTGCTGAGCCTTCAATGTCGGTAAGAAATATAATCAGACAGTCAAACGTTAAGCTTATCTGCACAACGGATGACCCCATCGATTCTCTTGAGTGGCACAAAAAGATAAAGGAGGACGCTTCCTTTGAAGTGGTTGTTCTCCCTGCCTGGCGCCCCGATAAGGCTATGAATCTTGAAAAGCCCGATTATTCCGACTATGTAAAGAAACTGGCTGAGGTCAGCGGAGTCACAATTCGCGCTTTCTCTGATCTCAAGACTGCCCTTGTTAAGAGGATGGATTATTTTGCGGAAAACGGATGCGTTGTGTCCGACCATGCTCTTGAATATGTAATGTTCGAGCCTGCAACTAATGATGAGCTTGAAGCTATCTTTAGAAAGGCTCTTATAAAAGACCGCATCACACGCAAAGAGGAAATGCAGTTTAAGACGGCATTTATGACATTTGTAGCCGGAGAGTACACAAAGAGAAACTGGGTAATGCAGCTTCACTACGGATGTAAGAGAGACAACAACACTCCTATGTTTAACAAGCTGGGTCCCGATACAGGTTACGATTGCATAAACAATTACGCGCCTTCTTCACAGACTGCAGATTTCTTAAACAACCTTATCATCAACGATTCACTTCCGAAGACCATTCTTTACAGCCTGAATCCCAATGACAATCAGGCTATCGGAACTATCCTCGGATGTTTCCAGAACTCCGATGCAGTTGCCAAGATCCAGCAGGGCAGTGCATGGTGGTTCAACGATCACAAGGTTGGTATGCAGGATCAGATGACTTCACTTGCAAACCTCGGAAATCTCTCCGGATTTGTGGGAATGCTCACGGACTCAAGAAGCTTTCTTTCATACACTCGTCATGAGTATTTCCGCCGTATTCTCTGTAACCTTCTGGGCAACTGGGTGGACAACGGTGAATTCCCGGAGGATTATGATATCCTGGGTGAGATAGTGAAGGACATTTCATTCAACAATGCTGTCAGATATTTTAAGTTTGGTATAAAAGAATATTAAAGGAGAACTAAAATGGATTTGAATTTAAGACCTGAAAGCGAATGCAAATATGATGCGGTATCCCTTGGCGAAGTAATGCTCCGCCTTGATCCCGGAGAGGGAAGGATCCGCACGGCAAGAAGCTTTCGTGCATGGGAAGGCGGCGGAGAATATAATGTTGTAAGAGGCTTAAGAAGATGCTTTGGCTTAAAGACCGGCGTTATCACCGCATTTGCAGACAATGAAGTAGGTAAGCTCATGGAGGATTTCATTCTTCAGGGCGGCGTTGATACAGAACTTATTAAATGGATGCCCACCGACGGAATCGGACGCATCTGCAGAAACGGACTCAACTTCACCGAGCGCGGCTTTGGTATCCGCGGTGCAGTCGGATGCTCCGACAGAGCAAATACAGCTATTTCAAAGGCTACACCCGCTGATTTTGATTTTGATCATATCTTTGGTGAGCTTGGTGTCAGATGGCTTCACACCGGCGGAATCTATGCAGCTCTTTCCGAGCAGTCATGCGAGACCGTACTTGCTGCCATCAAGACCGCAAAGAAGTACGGCACCGTAGTTTCCTATGACCTCAACTATCGTCCTTCCATGTGGAGTGCCATCGGCGGACAGGCAAAGGCTCAGGAAGTAAACAAGGAGATCGCAAAGTATGTGGATGTCATGATCGGAAATGAGGAAGACTTTACCGCATGTCTCGGTTTTGAGATCGAAGGAAACGATGCAAACTTAAAGACCTTAAATCTTGACGGATACAAGAAGATGATCAATGAGGCTGCAAAGACCTATCCCAATTTCAAGGCAGTTTCAACCACCCTTCGCCAGGTAAAGACAGCTACAGTCAACGACTGGAGCGCTATCTGCTGGGCAGACGGAGAGATCTACAAGGCTAAGCAGTACGACGGACTGGAGATCATGGACCGTGTTGGCGGCGGCGATTCATTCGCATCCGGACTTGTGTACGGCCTCATGACTACAGGCGACGCAAAACTAGCGGTTGAGTATGGTGCAGCACACGGTGCTCTTGCCATGACCACGCCCGGTGATACCACCATGGCTTCAAAGAAGGAAGTTGAAGCTCTTATGGGCGGTGCCGGAGCAAGAGTTCAGAGATAATTGGATTTGATATTTCCACGATTAAGTAGTATTATAATGAATAGTCGAAAGCCCAAGTGTTTAAGACACTTGGGCTTTTGTAAATATGTGTTGAAGATCTGTACAGTATTATTTGTTTTTGGAGAGTATAATGGCATCAAAAACTATCCTGAAAAATGATATTATAGTTGGCTCTGCACAGAATAATGAGGAACTCTTCCTGATATCGGAGGGTTCTGTTTTGGCATCTGCTCCCGGTATCAAATACACACTGACCAAGGGTGATGTTATCGGGGCGATCGAGGTGGGGTTTGAATCACACTTTATCTCCTATGTGGCGGCGGAAGATACTTCTGTTATTCCCATAGCTGTGGAAGGCTTATACGGAATGCTGGAAAAGAAAAATGATTTTTCTGCTTATCTTTACAGAAGTGCCATACGCCAGATAACAGAATGTATATCCCAGTTCGAATCCGCTAAGGTTGAGGCTGATGAGCTGTATCTTCTTGCCGAGAGCATCTATAATAGCTACGTCGAGATCAGTCACAAGGTGGGAGCGAACCCTCGTGATTTCAAAGAACTTTTCATAAAAGGCAGGTTTATTGACGATTCCGGTATCAGTTCAAATCTTTCCGGCTATTATTCGGAAATAGCCAGGATCATTACTGACGGAAGAAAAGTTTCCTGCGAATATCTTGATATTTTTATTTCCAAACTTGCAAAGGATGCCAGGGGTATTTCACTTGGTTCCAAAAAGATCTTTATATATCTCTCGGAGATAGCACAGTACATATTGGAGGATCAGCAAAGAGATCTGTACGGCATACTCACGGACAGTTATTTAAATCCCGCTTTTTCCGCGCAGGCTGATGATATTCTTTCGCTGGTACGCAATCTGGAAGAGTCTCTTAACAAGAAGCCGTATATCAATCCCAACAGATATTTCGAGCGTACTTCCGCCTTCGATATGAAAGTGGAGCGTACGAAGCTCAAAGCGGATCACAGTGAGGACGAGAAAGAGATCTTCGCTGAGCTGGAGGATTCTGTTGATAAGATACTCAAATATGCTGAAATGGATGAAAAGGTCACGAACGATTTCAAGTCCCTGATCATTTCCTACAGAGCGCTTCCCGATGCCAGAAGTCAGGATGATGCCGCAAGACATATCAGACTGGATATATCAAACTATTTCTACAAGATCTACGAAGCGTGCGTAATAAAAGCCCTCACCGGACATATGCCGCCAAAACCCGTGGGCATGTTCCTGGAATTCGGATATATGGATGAGGAACTGTGTACAAAGAGCGATCTTTTTTATCTGTACGAAAAAGCAGGCAGCGGATACACAGATCCCGAGAGAGGCGTGTTCACTTTTTATGAATGGCTGCAGGCTATTTACGACGGCCGCAGACTTCCCAGCAAAAATGAATTTGACGTGGACTATGAAGCCTTTGTTCACGAGAGAAAGATCAAGAATCAGATCACTGCGGAAGAAGAAAAGAAGCTTATGCAGGACCGTATCTCCATGGTCAAGTATGAGCTGAAAAATATGTTTGTTTCAGCAAATAAGGTTACTTTCGGTCTCATCACGATCTTTTGTCCCATTTTTAACAGCGTGAATGTGATGCGAAAGCTTTCGGATAATCTGGTGACAACAGGACTGGCCATGGGAACCATCGATGCTGCGAGACAGGTGGATTTCCAGCTCTTTTACAGGGACAATCTTTTCTCAAACGAGAAGGTGGGTATAAAGGGAGAGTATGTTGGAACTGAAGTGCTGCCGGATATTATCCTCATGCCCAATGTGGGTACCAGAGGCCTTATGTGGCAGGAGATCCAGGGCCGTGTGAGAAACACTCATTCCCGTATGATGCTTCCGGTCTTTGACATAGAGGACCTTAAGACTCAGATACTCCATATGTGCGGTGAGTACAGATGGGAGATGTGTAAGAGAGTACAGGGCGCAAGATACAATGATGTATCCGATCCTTCCCTTACCAGTGAGTACTTCGATTACGCACAGTTCTACAGAAAGAATCACGAGCTGTCCGCAGAGGCAAAGGAGAGGGTTAAGCTCAGCCTCCAGAGAGCAAAGAACAGCTTCAAGGAAATGTTCGTAATGGATTATATGATCTGGGTGGCATACGAAAGCGAAGGTTCACCGAGACTGAACAAGGTGGTAAGAAGCATCATGGCGAAGTATTGCCCCTTCCCTTTGGAGAAGAGAAACGCTCTGGTGGCAAATCCTACCTTCAAAGAAGTCATCGAGTATTACGAACGTAAACAGGGAGCCAAGGTTCACCGCATAGAAGTGCTTATTCAGAAGGTTAAGAATACCGGACTCCCCGTTCCGGATGAGCTTACAAATGAGCTTGAATACTTAAAGAGATAGAGGCTTTAATCTACATACTTAGGAGCAAAAGAAAATGAAGGTCGTTCTCAAGAATCTTACAAAAAGATTTCCCAGCAGGGATAAAAAACATCCGGAGGATGTTATCGCTGTAAATGATTTTGATTTCACTATTCCGGACGGAAAGCTTATTGGTCTGCTGGGACCGTCGGGCTGCGGAAAGAGTACCACGCTTAATCTTATCAGCGGACTTGAGAAACCCACTAAGGGACAGATTTTTTTCGGCGATGATGATGTCACCAAGCTCCCTCCCGAGAACAGAGGAATAGGACTGGTTTTCCAGAACTACGCGCTTTATCCGCATCTGACCGTAAGGGGAAATATTCTTTTCCCGCTTCAGAACTTAAAGGGCAGTGCCAAGATGTCAAAGCAGGATATGGAGGCTGCCGCATTGAAAGCGGCAAAGCTGGTCCAGATAGATAATCTTATGGAGAGAAAGCCGGCTGAACTCTCCGGCGGTCAGCAGCAGAGAGTAGCCATTGCAAGAGCGTTGGTAAAGATGCCAAAGGTTCTTCTTCTGGATGAACCTCTTTCGAATCTGGATGCAAGATTAAGACTTCAGACCCGTGAAGAAATCAGACGTATTCAAAAGGAGACGGGGATCACCACTATTTTTGTCACACACGATCAGGAAGAGGCTATGAGTATCTGTGATGAGATCGTGGTCATGAAGGACGGCGTGGTGCACCAGATAGGAAAGCCCCAGGAGGTTTATGATAATCCAAAGAACCTTTTTGTCGCAAAGTTTCTGGGTACTCCGCCCATAAATGTTTTTAAGGGTAAGGTTAAAGACGGCGGACTGTATATTGGGGATGAAAAAGTCCTGGATGCGGAAGGCGTAAGAGACGGAGATGTATATGCCGCCATCAGGCCCGAAGGATTTAAGCCGGATGATAACGGTGCATTCTCTCTGGATCTTGAGAGAATAGAGGTCATGGGCAGGGATATCAGCGTGATAGCTCATCACGAAGCGTGTGAGAATGTTGATATCAGAGCCATCATCAGCTCAGAGTATGTGATTGATACCCGCAGGGAAAAGGTCAGATGTGGTCTCAATCCCCGCAAGGTATTTATCTTTGATGACAAGACCGAGGAAAGACTTTTCTGAGTCGGAAAATTACTATAAAAGAGGCTTAAAATGGAATCCACATTCAAGAGTAATTTAAAAGCTTGGTTATATCTTTTGCCTGCACTTGTATTTTTGGGAGTGTTCATGATATATCCCCTGGTGGATGTATTTATCTATTCTTTTGAAGAGGGGTATAATTCCGCTTCTCAGACATCCTTTGGTACGGGTATTTACAATTATTCCTATGTGCTGCACGATCCATATTTTCTGCAGGCACTTAAGAATACGCTGATCCTTGTGGCCATAACGGTACCTACTTCAACTATTCTTTCACTTTTGATCTCTTTGGGACTTAACAAGATCACCAAACTCAAAGAGCTGTTTCAGACTGTCTATTTTCTCCCGTATGTGACCAATACACTTGCGGTAGGTCTGGTATTTATGATCCTGTTTAAGAAAACCGCATACACCGACGGACTTGTAAACCTGCTCATAACCGCTTTCGGCGGAAAGAGTGTGGATTTTATCGAAGGTCCTTATTGGGCAAAGATGATGGTTCTCTGTATTTATACCATCTGGATTGTAATGCCCTTTAAGGTGCTGGTGCTCACCAGTTCTCTGGCAAGTGTCAATCCTATTTACTACAGCGCCGCGAGAGTGGACGGAACGTCAAACACCAGGATTTTTTTCCGCATTACGCTGCCCATGATATCGCCCATGATCTTTTATCTTGTGATCACCGGATTCATCGGAGCCTTCAAGGCCTACAGCGATGCCGTAGCGCTCTTCGGAACCGATCTGAATGTAGCTGAGATGAACACTATCGTAGGTTATGTATATGACATGCTCTACGGAGACAGCGGCGGATATCCATCCTACGCATCGGCTGCTGCGATAATCCTCTTTACCATAGTGCTCACCATCACGGTGATAAATCTTCTGGTGAGAAACAAGAGCAATCTGGTACAAAAGTGAGAATAAAAAGATGGCAAATAATCACGAGTATGATGAAATCTCAAAAAGTGCAAAGATAAAAGATATTGCGGGAAAGACAGTTACTTATATACTCCTTTCAATCTGGGGGATAATCGTCCTTTTTCCTTTTTACTGGATGATACTGACCTCATTTAAGAGCTACAGCTCATACAACTCAGAGTTTGTGCCGAAGTTCTATCCCGTGAGTCCCACCATACAGAATTATATTGATGCCTTTACAACGGTATCTTTATCCAGATATTTACTGAATACCGCGATCTTTACGATAGTGACTACAGCTGTGATGCTGGTTGTGACCACGCTGGCTGCATTTGCTTTTGCAAGGCTTAAATTCAAGGGAAAGAATATCGTTTTTGTTTTATTCCTGGCTTTGATGATGATCCCGAATGAGCTTGTTATCATTACGAATTTTGTCACAGTTACTAATCTGGATATGAGGAACAGCTTCCCGGGACTTATTCTTCCTTCGGTGGCATCCGTATTTTATATTTATCTTTTAAAAGAGAATTTTGAGGCTATTCCGGACAATCTCTACTATGCGGCAAAAGTGGACGGAACCAGCGATTTCAAATACCTGGTAAAGGTCATGGTGCCCATAGCAAGACCGACCCTCGTGACTATCATTATTCTGAAAGTCATAGAGTGCTGGAATTCCTATGTATGGCCCAGACTGATCACCGACGATCCTAAGTATTTCCTGGTGTCAAACGGTATTCAGGAGATCAGGGAGAACGGATTCGGAAGGGAGAACATCCCTGCCATGATGGCGGCTGTCGTAGTTATTTCACTGCCTCTTATTGTGCTCTTCCTTGTGTTCAGAAAGACGGTCATGACCGGCGTATCCAGGGGAGGTACAAAGGGATGAGAAGTATTTGGAGAAAACTTATCTGCCTTGTGTGTGCAGGCGTTATGAGCCTGCTGCTCAGTGCCTGTCACGGAGCAGGAAATATTAAGGGATTTTCCATACCTGAGCAGTTCGATACATCAAAGCACATAGAGATTACTTTCTGGGCAAAAAATGATACAAACAAGACACAGGTTGCCATCTATGACAGTGCGGTTGCAGGGTTTGAAAAGGAGTATCCGAATGTAAAGGTGAACATCAGGTATTATACCGATTACGGAAAGATCTACAATGATGTCATCACTAATATTTCTACCGGTACAACCCCCAATGTCTGCATCACATACCCCGATCATATCGCCACATATCTGACGGGACAGAATCAGGTGCTGGAGCTGGATGATATCATTGACGATGAAAAGTACGGACTTGGCGGAAGTGACGTTAAATTTGATGCGCCAAAGCGGGACGAGATGGTGGAAAAGTACCTGGATGAGTGCTATATCGGGGATCATCTCTATGCGCTTCCCTATATGAGATCCACTGAGGCTCTGTATGTTAACAAAACCTTTGTGGAAAAACTGGGATATGAACTCCCGGATGTACTTACATGGGATTTTGTCTGGGAAGTATCTGAGGCAGCTATGGAGAAAAACGAGGACGGCACCTTCAAAATAAACGGACAGAATGTCCTGATCCCGTTTATTTACAAATCCACGGATAATATGATGATCCAGATGCTGAAGCAAAAGGGTTATGATTTTACCACGGATGCAGGGGATGTACTCTTATTTAACGACAATACAAAGGGGCTTTTGTACGAGATATCAAAGCATGCCGGGACCAGAGCCTTTTCAACCTTTAAGATATCCAGTTATCCAGGCAATTTCATCAATGCGGGACAGTGCATTTTCGGAATTGATTCAACGGCAGGATCCACATGGATGGGCCCGGATGCTCCTCTTTCAGATATCCATAAGGATGATGTGGCGAAGGATATCGAAGTTGTGGTGAGACAGATCCCCCAGTTTGATACCGAGAATCCCATTATGATATCCCAGGGACCTTCAGTGTGTATCTTCAACAAGGATGATCCTCAGGAAGTGCTGGCATCCTGGCTGTTTACACAGTATCTTTTGACAAATGATGTGCAGATCCCCTACGCTCAGACGGAAGGATATGTACCTGTCACTTTAAAGGCTCAGAACAGCGCAGAATATCAGGACTATTTAAGCAGAGGCGGAGAGGACAACGACCTGTACTACAGTATCAAGCTGGATGCGACAAATCTGCTTCTTGACAATATTGACAATACCTTCATCACACCCGTATTTAACGGCTCCGCGTCTGTCAGAGATGCGGCAGGTCAGCTTATTGAGAATGTGACAAACTCCATGAGACGTAAGCAGACGGTGGATGATGAGTATATGAAAAAGTTATACGGAGATATAATTTCTCTGTACAGGATCGATCAGCTTGGAGCATCGGTGTCCGGCGGGGGAAAAGCCGCGGATTTAGGGCCTTTGCCGCTTGGATCCAGGCTTTTGATCATTATTCTGGGGGCTATCTGGTTATTGATTATTGCTTATTTATGTTATATAAAAATAAGAGAGGGTATTAAACGAAATCAACACAATTGATGGAGAGAAAGATGGCAAAAAAAGTATTTGCACTTTTGACTGACGATCGGACAGCAAAAGACGAGGCGGGGTTTATACAGGAACTTTCCGACTTTGCGGCATCGCGGGACATCGAACTCAAGGTTTTACCTTCCGTTGATAAACTTACCGAATTTGAAGCCGGGAAAGCTATAAAGGATCTTGAGGCAGATGCCATGATCTACAGCGGATGCTTCGGAAGTGTTATCAGCAAGAGCGAGATCAGAAGGCAGAATATCGAAGCGCTTTCCGAGGAGGAGACCGCTGAGCTTAATGCGGTGGTTAAGATCCTGGATGAGAATCTGCTGACATATCATTTCCAGCCCATCATCAGTGCTGTCACCGGACAGATCTTTGCCTATGAAGCATTGATGAGAGCAAAGTACGGAGAAGGGATCACTCCTGTTAAGATCCTGAAGTACGCTGAAATGCTGGGAAGACTTGGAGATGTTGAAAAAGCGACATTTCTGAATATCATGCGCACTATTGATGATAACAAGTCTGCCTTCAGCGATAAATTGGTATTTATAAACAGTATTCCCGGTGCGAGACTTCTTCCGGACGATTATCTGGATATCGAGGCAGCGCTTATTGCTCATGCCGGAGATATCGTTGTAGAGATCACCGAGCAGACAGAAGCGGATGAAGTCACACTGAGAGCCATAAAGCGCCGCTATGAGCAGCTTGGCATCGGACTTGCACTGGATGATTACGGAACAGGCTATTCCAATGTAATGAACCTGCTCCAGTATATGCCCGCATATGTTAAGATCGACAGGTCTCTTCTGACCGAGATTGACAAATATCCCAAGAAACAGCGTTTTGTGCGAGAAATAATCGAATTCTGCCAGGATAATAACATCATGTCCCTTGCAGAGGGCGTGGAAACCTGGCGTGAGCTGAGGATGGTCGTTAGGATGGGAGTTGACCTGGTGCAGGGTTATTACACCGCTATGCCTTCCCCGGAGATCGTTCCCGAGGTCGAAAGCGATATTAAAAGAGAGGTCTTAAGATATCGTGATGAGTACAAGGCCGGTAAGAAACAGCCGGTATATATCGCAGATGATACGGGAAGAGTTAATCTCAGTACCCTGGCTAAATCCAGTTACAGTTGTATCCTCATCGGTAAGGATGAGCGTGAATCAAAGGATATCACAATTTCCGGTGCACAGGGGCTTAAGAGTAATGCGCATGTTGAAATCGCCGCAAATAATAACGGCAGGATCACACTTGAGAATGCTCATCTTATGGGGGCTCAGGGTAAAGCCTGCGTTGAACTCGGTGAGAACTGTAATGTCACATTGGTACTTTTAGGCGATAACAGACTGGAAAAGGGCGGCATCCTGGTTCCCGAAAATTCCACTCTCAAGATAATGGGCGGCGGAAATCTGACCATCGTTTTGGATGCCCAGAATTCCTATGGTATCGGCAATGACCTGTCATCTGCAAACGGACATATCACTTTCCTTCAAGATGGTGTCATCAACATCGATGTAAAGGGAAATTCGGGCATTGCCATAGGATCCGGAAATGGCGGACAGATTGATGTTAAGAGGGGAAAGTACTACCTGAACGTAAACTGCGGTTTCGGTGTAGGCGTGGGATGCTTCTACAATAAAGCTGTTGTCAACATTAGCGATTGTGAATTTGAACAGAATATAGCAGTTACAAAGGGCGTCGGTATCGGCTCTCTGGAGGGAGATTCGGAAATATCCGCTACAAATTCTTCTCTTAAGTGCGAAGCGGAAGGATCCGAGGTCTCTGCATACGGGTCCGTTGACGGAAATATGAGTTGTGTTCATTTCTATGATGCCAGCGTTGCCGCAGAACTCAGAGGTGATTATATTACCGCAATCGGTTCTGTAAAGGGTGGCACGGATTATTGTCAGGAGAGAGCGACATTAAGGATCGGCGGAAGCGGTTCGCATGCCCTCGCCTTCGGAGGATTCGGCGAGGGAATCAAGATCGCCATCTCCGATTCGGATACATCCGTAGATATTATGACCGCCTGCCAGAGGGATACAAATGCGGATCCCGAGAATGTGATCATCAAGCACGGCAGGAACAGATTTATGGTGAACGGATATCCTTACGAGCACTATGTTGATTATGGTGAATACAAGGGAGAATGATTCCTAACGAGTATTAATCGATAATTTTTTAACAAAAAAAGCCTGATAGCCACGATATTTTTATATATTGTGGCTATTTTTGCGGGGAAAGATTTTGGTTATAATGGTTGCAATGAAGGCACTCTGACCTTCAACAGATTATTTGCAGTAGAATCTGCGTTTTTGGGTTTTATGACCCAAGAGAGGAGAAAATTATGAAAAAGAAGTTAGTTAGCGTTATTCTTGCCGGTGCTATGGCTCTTTGCCTTGCTGGATGCGGCGGAAACACAACTACAGACACCGAGAACGGAAGTTCATCACTTGGAGATCTTGTTAATTCTGCAATCGATGATGCAGTTAACAACGCAGTAGATGAGGCAAACAGTGCTCTTAACGAAGCTGCAGATCAGGTTTCAGATGTTGTTGATGATGTTAATGCAGGTCTTGAAGAGGCTGCTGACGCAGTAAGCGAAGGCGTTATGTCTTATGAAGAGTATGCTGCAGCTGATATCGACAGCGAAGTTACCATCGAGTGCTATGTACAGGCTCATCAGTCATGGTGGGACAACAAGGTTTCCGTATATGCTCAGGATGAAGAGGGCGGATACTTCCTTTACAACCTTGCTTGCTCCGAGGAAGATGCTGCAAAGCTTACCGAGGGAACCAAGATCAGAGTTACCGGTTACAAGACCATGTGGCCTGAGGTTAACGGAGAAGTTGAGCTCGCTGAGGGCGCTACCTTTGAGTTTGTAGATGGTGATACATTTGTTGCTGAGCCTAAGGATGTTACCGAGCTTGTTGGAACCGATGACCTTGTTAACTATATGAACCAGAAAGTATCCTTCAAGGATATGACTGTTGAGGCTGTTTCTTACAAGAACGGTGAGCCCGGCGATGACATCTATGTTACCCTTTCAAAGGATGGCACCAACGTAGAGTTCTGCCTTGAGTACTATCTCAACGGTAGCGATGAGGATCTTTACAACACTGTTGGCAACCTTGAAGCAGGCCAGACTGTTGATGTTGAAGGCTTCCTTTACTGGTATGAAGGACCCGATGCACACATCACCGGCATTGGCGTAAAGAACTAATATAATAATTAGTTTAAAACAAATAGTAATCTGAACTGCTAGATTATTTGGATTAAAGTAATTTAAAAGGACGATCCTTCCGGGTGAGGGATCGTCCTTTTTTGATGTATACCATCCTTTAAAATGGGCGGAAAAGCAAGTAGCTAATAATACGAGTGTAGATGCCGGATTATTAGCCGTTGATTAGGTTGTGGGCTTGCGAAGGGGACAGCGGGAGAGGCATACCCTATCGGAAAGTTTTCTTAATCCGCCGTCGATCAGATAATCCTGTAAGATGGGAAGGGACTGAGGGGAAGCGGGACCAATGATAATCTCGTCAACCAGGTCGGCTATGTTTATCCCGGCCTTGGTGCAAAGCTCCTTTAGGTCCATAGGGTAGTATTTCTTAATACGGTCCCAGGCGATATGATACTTCGGCTTAACTGCCGCTTCCTCTGCGCTGAAGGGTGTGTAGATAAGTCGCACTTCATTTTCGGATGTAAAGGAAGGATGCTTAAAAGCCGCGGAGGAGATCCATGCTTCATTCATCAGCTTATGCAGTTTACTTCTGGAGCCCTCAAAGGATTTAAGATCCCGCATTGCTTTTTCGAATTTCTTTACCAGATCATGGCCTGCTACGGAGTCCTGATAATAAACCTTTTTAAGGGAAACGGAACCTTCGTGTTGCACGATCTTTTCAAGAAGCTCTTTGTGAAATGCTATGCAGACGCCTTGACCGCCCTTTGCATATCTTTCCCACTGAGCCGCATCATCGCGATACTCTGAAAAGCAGGCAGCGTATGCGGAATAGTGGAATTCCTCCGCAAATTCTTTTTTGAAAAAATCCTTTGCAAGGGTGAAATTCTTATCCAGTCCGTCATTTTTCAGATCAACTAACACATTATCCCGAAGATCGTTAACAAACAGGCGCATCTCGGATGTGTCGTTCATATTAAGTATATTGTTTAGTCTCAGCTCGGCATTTCCTACGATGCCGTTGAGAGCGTTAAAGTCTGTATAGTGGTATAGTATCATTAATATTTCCTCCGGGATGATACACGGATTGCTCCGCTGCCTGGCAGCTCTCGCAATCCTACAAACATTCGCAATACTAGAAACAATCATAAAACAATTGCGTTTTTTATGCAATTATAGTTTAATTAAGAGTGCGAAACGCATAATGCTTAATTTATATAAATAATACTTAATTTATATACATAATATTTGATTGATATTCTTGGAGAATTAAAATGCTTTTTGAAACATTCTATCCTGATTGCGAAGCCGATTCGGCATATGAGCTTCCTTATGAAAAACTGTATGAGTTGGGATACAGAGGTATTCTCTTTGACATAGACAATACCCTGGTACCTCATGGAAAGCCTGCGACAAAGAAAGCCATAGCTTTATTCAGAAGGCTTCATGCCATCGGGTTTAAGACTGTTCTGATATCAAATAACAAGGAGCCCAGAGTAAAGCCCTTTGCGGATGCTGTCAGTTCCAGATATATTTACAGGGCCAATAAGCCGGGGCGCAAGGGCTATGAGCAGGCTATGAAAATAATGAAGACCACCCCGGGAACCACGCTCTTTGTGGGTGATCAGCTTTTTACCGATGTGTGGGGAGCGAAGAAGGCAGGTATCTTTACTTATCTGACGAAGCCCATTCATCCAAAGGAAGAGATCCAGATAATACTTAAAAGAAGGCTTGAAGCCATCGTACTTTTCTTTTATCACAGGAAATTTCGCGACAGTAAATAATGCTTAAATGCTGTGAAGGATGCTGATAAGTGATGCTTAAAAGCCGTGAAAGATGCTGATAAGTGATCAGAGGGAGATAACCGATGGATATCAACGGACATACAAGAGTACTTGGTGTGATGGGAAATCCGGTGGAGCATACAATGTCACCGGTGATACATAATAATCTGGCAGCCGCTACAGGGGATGATCTGGTTTATACGGCATTCCATGTGGAAAATGAAAATGTGAGAGATGCAGTGAGGGGAGCCTTTGCACTTAACCTTCTGGGAATGAATGTAACGGTTCCACACAAGAGCGCTGTAATTCCCTTCTTAAAAGAGATCGATCCCCTGGCAGAGCGTATCGGAGCGGTAAATACTCTGGTGAGATGCGAAGGCGGATTTAAGGGCTACAACACAGATATGCCGGGGCTTCTCAGAGCAATGAAGTATGACGGGATCAGCATTGAGGGGGAGGAAGTGATCCTCCTTGGTGCGGGAGGCGTAGCCAGAGCTGTAGCTATGATGCTGGCTGATAACGGCGCAGCAAAGATTCATATCTTAAACAGATCCCTTGATAAGGCGGAAAGAATCGCTGAGGAAGTAAATTCTTATGTGACAGGTAATGCAGCAAAAAAAGCAGAGGGCAGTGAAGAGACGCATTTGGTTTATGCTTATGAGCTTTCCGGGTACGCTTCCATCCCCGCAGATAAGAAATACATTACTATCCAGGCTACCAGCGTGGGGATGCATCCGAATACGGACTGCGCTGTTATAGAAGATCCTTCTTTTTACGAAAAGGTTAAAGCAGGATATGATATTGTATTCAATCCTCTTGAGACTAAGTTTATGAAGCTATGCAAAAATGCAGGTGCAGATAGCTACAATGGTCTTCGTATGCTTTTGTATCAGGGGGTTATCGCATATGAGCTCTGGACGGGAAAGAGTATTTCAAACGATCTGACTGATGAAGTATATTCTAAGATGCTGGATGCCATGAGGTAAATACCTGTGAAAAAGGATAAAAAGGACAATATAATACTCATAGGATTCATGGGGAGCGGTAAAACCTCCATCGGCATAAGATTATCCTATAAGCTTCAGATCACTGTGGAAGATACGGATAAGATAATAGAAGTAAGAGAACAGATGCCCATCAGTGAGATCTTTAAGACTAAAGGAGAAGGGTATTTCAGAAATCTGGAGACCGCGCTTTTAAGAGAGATCAGAGATTCCGGTGTAAAAAAGATATATTCACTGGGAGGCGGCACTCCGGTGCAGCTTCAGAACCAGTCACTTATATGTCAGTGCGGCACGGTGATCTACTTAAGAGCGAAGCCGGAGACAATATATGAGAGATTAAAACGGGATACCACGAGACCCTTACTTCAGTGTGATGATCCGCAGGAACGCATCAGAACCCTTCTTTCTCAAAGAAGTAAGATTTACGAAAGATGTGCGGATTTCATTGTGGATGTGGATGACAAAGAGCAAAATGAAGTGCTGGATGAGGTGCTTAGTTTTCTCCCGGCTCAGTATATTTCAAGAACAGAAATAACAAATGACAATACAGGAGCAAAAAGATATGAAAAAGATCCTAGTGATCAACGGACCGAATCTTAATTTTCTCGGGATCAGGGAAAAGAATATTTATGGAAATGAAGATTATGATCATCTGGTAAAGATGATCGAGGATGCCGCAAAGGAAAGGGGCGTATCTGTTGAGTGCTTTCAATCCAATCATGAGGGAGCCATAATCGATCGCATCCAGCAGGCTTATTTTGACGGTACTGAGGGGATCGTTATCAATCCGGGAGCATATACACATTACAGTTATGCAATTCATGACGCTTTAGCATCCGTAACCACCATTCCAAAATGTGAGATCCACATTTCGGACATCACCGCCAGAGAAGAGTTCCGCAAAGTGTCGGTTACCGCACCTGCCTGCGATCATCAGATATACGGAAAAGGCTTGAATGGTTATATAGAGGCCATGGATTTCGTACTCGGAAAAGAAGTATCATAAATTCTTTACACCTAACTGAAAATTTTTATTGAAAGTTTGACTTTCTTTTGTTAAAATAACAAGGTATTGTGACTAAAACCGCATAGGAGGATTTTGAAATGGCTGAAATTACGGCTGGTGATATCAGGAACGGAGTTACTTTTGAGTATGACGGTAAGGTTTTCCAGGTACTTGAGTTCCTGCATGTTAAACCCGGAAAAGGAGCTGCATTCGTTCGTGTTAAGATGAAGGACGTTAAGAACGGCGGCGTTAGAGAATTAACCTTTAACCCTGTTCAGAAGTTCACTCTTGCTACCATCGAAAAGAAGAAGATGCAGTATCTTTACAAAAATGATGATATGTTCGTATTCATGGATATGGAGACTTATGAGCAGATCGAGCTTTCAGAGGCTGAGATCGGTGATTCCATGAAGTTCGTGCTTGAGAACATGGAGTGCACCATGCTTTCACACAACGGGCAGATCTTCTCTGTAGAGCCTCCCATGTTCGTTGAGCTCAAGATCACCGAGACTGAGCCCGGACTTCGCGGAGATACTGCTACCAACGTTACCAAGCCTGCTACCGTTGAATCAGGTGCAGAGATCCGTGTTCCCATCTTCATCAACGAAGGTGACGTGATCAAGATCGACACCAGAACCGGCGAGTATCTTGGAAGAGCATAAGTCTTTTAGATAATTTACTGACTGATAGAGCAATTTCGTATTTTACGGGATTGCTCTTTTTTTGTACTTTACAGGTAATTCTTCAGATCTCCTGTGAAGCGCAAGCGATATGCATTTTATTTATTTGGGGTATTTATGGCCATAGGCCGGAAAGGAAATCAATGTCAGTAAATGAATTTGCCGAGAAGGTAAGAAAAGCAGCTCAGGAAATATTGGGACCTGAGTATTTTATAGAAGATAAGGAGAATACAAAACTAAACGGTGTCAAACGCCGCAGTCTGATCATTCATTCCCAAAAGGGAAATATAGCTCCGATGATATATTTGGATCCTTACTATGCTGATTATGAGAATGGGGAAAACTTTGGGGATGTAATGAAGGATATCATGAAGATGTACTGGGATCATGTGCCAAAGGAGGATTTTGATCTGGAACAGATCCTGAATTTTGACTATGTAAAAAGCAGAATTTGCATAAAACTGTGCAATACAGAAAAAAACCTGACTCTTTTGGAGGATACGGCCCATATCGAATTTAACGATCTGTCCATAGTTTTCTTTATAGAACTGGACGAGGGACCTGTTGCAAACGGAGATGTTTTAGTCAAAGAAAGCTTCCTTAAGGAGTGGAAGACCAATACAGAAGAATTGATGAAGATCGCTATGAAGAATTCTCTTACCAGGTATCCTCCGAAGATACAGTCCATGTGCGAATTCTTTGAAGGATATCTTATGAGCAAGGTTCCCTGCATGGATGCCATGAGACAGAAACAGATAGAGGAATTCATGGACAGACCTGTGACACTGAAGAGTCTGGAAAGCAATCTGTATATCCTGTCAAATCAAAGACTTGTAAATGGATCTGCATGTATATTATATCCAAAGGTTATTGAAGATTTCTCGGAAAGCGTTGGCAGCAATGTTTATATAATACCAAGCTCCATTCATGAGGTTATACTTATCCCCGAAAGCGTTGTGGATATCGAATACTTAACCCGTGATGAAGCAATAGATAACATTAAAGGAATGATAGCATTTGTCAATGACAGCGAGCTTCCTCCCACGGAGTTCCTGTCATATAATCTCTACTATTTTGACAGAGATAAAAAGAACATAACCGCAGTTTGATTTTTATATTTATTTTATTTGCGTTTAACTATCATATGTGATAATATATGCAGGATGATGTAACAAAGTTGTAACATTTTGCGGCCGTAGTCTAATGGATAGAACGAAGGCCTCCGACGCCTTTAATGCAGGTTCGATTCCTGTCGGCCGCATCCTGCATCTTCAAAAAAACTAATGGTATAAGGATATGAAAAACGTATTATTAAAAATAAAAAATCTTCCGGGTATCATCGGAAAATTTATACTCAGATACAGTAAATACTTTTTCCCGGGATTTGCTCTTATAATCACTGCAGTAATAGTTGTGCTGGCGCTTAATCACAGACAGCGCGCGGAACAAAAGAGATTAGAACAGGAAGCTCTGGAGGCAAAGCTTGCTGAGGAAGCGGCGGCGACCATTGAGAGTGGAGAAGTTCCTCTTGAAGAGAATGTTGATGAAAAGCTTGCATCTTTGATGGAGACCTTCTATACATGCCTGTCGGACGGAAACACCGATAAACTTCCTGAAATCTGTGAAGACATTGATGAGAGCGATCTTATCAAGCTTAATGAGCAGTCAAAGTATGTGGATTATACCGTTGAAAACGTGTACAGTCAGTCAGGTCCCGAAGAGGGAAGTTACATAGCATATGTGTATTGTACAGTTGTGTTTGACAGGTATCCCGATATAGAACTTCCCGGTTATAATGGATTCTATGTAAGGACGGATGCAGACGGAAATCTTCGTATAGTTAAGGGTGAACTCACGGACCAGGAGAATGAATACATTTCCGAAGTTGCTTCACAGGATGATGTGAGAGAGCTCAATAATAAGGTTAATGTTGAGTATAATGATACTGTCCTCGAGCATCCGGAGATCCTTGATTATCTCATGGAGCTCGATAATGTGGTCAGCACCTCCGTCGGTGAGAGGATAGCTGAAATGAACTCCACCATAGCTTCCGCTACACAGGAGGATGAGGGGGAGCCCGAGGTAGCTGAGGAAGAGCAGCAGGAGGAGGAAGTTCCCGCAGAACCGGCGGTTATCTATGCTACGGCTACCACCAGAGTAAATATCAGAGCATCTGACAGTGCCAACGCAGAGAGAGTCGGTGAGGCTATGACCGGAGATAAATTTGAGGTTGTAGAGGAACTGGTCAACGGCTGGACAAAGATCATATACGACGGCAAAGAGGCATATATCAAGTCGGATTATCTCTCAATGATACAGAGCGCAGAGGGTCAGCCGACCATCGGAATGCTTACCGCTAAATCTGAGGTTAATATCAGAAGTCTTCCCGACAGTGAATCTGAGAAGGTGGGAGCGCTGGTTGCAGGCGATCAGCTTGAGATCGTGGCTGTGGAGGACGGATGGTGCACCGTTAAATTTGAGGATATGCTCGCATATGTAAATGCGGATTATGTTGATTGCACCATATTTTAAGTAATTTTTTACAGTTTAAAACGTTAAATCGGTAAAATATTTATTCAAAATAGTATTGCATAATTATTCTTTATATTGTAATATACACTAGACGAGCCAAAGAGGGCACAGGATTGTTTCCTGCGCCCTTTTTTCGTACATATAAATTATTGTTAAATTTTTTTATTTATACAAGGAGGATTCAAAAAATGTCTTACGTTGATGAAGTTTACGAGCGCGTTGTAGCGCAGAACCCCTCGCAGCCCGAGTTCCATCAGGCTGTTAAGGAAGTGCTTGAGTCACTGAGAGTAGTGATTGAAGCTAATGAGGAGAAATTCCGCAAGGATGCTTTACTTGAGAGACTGACCACTCCCGAGAGACAGCTTCTTTTCAGAGTTCCCTGGGTAGATGACAAGGGACAGGTTCAGGTAAACAATGGCTACAGAGTACAGTTT
>CACXGM010000100.1 GCA_902767075.1 uncultured Lachnospiraceae bacterium | reverse complement strand
TCAAACCCTCTCGTTTTTATCAATCAAGGGGTTCAGCAGGATACGGCCTCTCCCAGATGGAAGGAATAAAGAATTCTCTCTTTTACCCTTTTCCCTGTAAGACGTTCGATGGCTTCTTGATAATAGTCAAGCTGGGTCTTATACCTGGCCACCAGATCATCGCCCCTTTCCACGCTGTCGGTTTTGTAATCAAGCAGCACTATCCCGTCTTCTTCCACAAAATAGGCATCTATGATACCCTGAATGAGCACACGCTCCTCTTCGGGGAAATCAGGATTCACACGTTTTGCAGAAAGGCTCAGCACAAAAGGCTGCTCACGGTATAAGCCGTTTTCAAAGCCGCTCTTCCACATTCTGTAAGCAAGAGAACTCGACAAAAACCGGGTGATCTTTGACGGATTGACAGCTATGCTGCAGTCCTCCGATATCCTTTTCTCACGCAGTTCCTCTGCGATAAAATCCACTACGGCTGTCTTTATCTCTTCGCCGCAGTTCTTTACCTTTTCTGCAAAAGAACTTAAATCTGCAGGTATTCCACCAAGCACTCTTCCAACGGTTCTGTCGAAATCCATGATCTCCATTACGCGATGGTAGGAATCACCTCTTACGGCTCCGCTTATCTTCTTTTCCGTCTGTCTGAAGCGGGGAATATATTCCTCTACCTCTCTGCTTTCAAACTGTTCATATGCAGCCTCGTCGGTATCAAGCATGGCAGCGATCTTGAGTTCCGATACGGTGGTCTTTGTGTAGAGCGCTTCCAGATTTTTGAAAGGATATTCGTATGACAGTCTTTTCTTTAAAGCATCCAGTTTTTTCGGATCCGCTTTATCCTCAAAAGTCTTAAGATCCTGCCTTTTTCCAAGAAGTGTAATCTGATTCTCCACCTCGGAAATCTCTAAGTCCGCATAACCAATGGTTCTGCAGTCGATGGAACTGCATTTCCCGATTACAGGAAGAATCATATCAAGATATTTCTTTGATTTCATAAAACCTGCATAGGTAAGGCTGTCTCTTCCTGCGGACATTGCTTTGTCCAACACTTTCTCTGCACCGGAAACACGTCCCACCATCACAAGCTTTTCCTTGGCTCTGGTCATGGCTACATAAAGGAGCCTCATCTCCTCTGCCAGGGTATCTTCGTTTATCCTTTTTGCCACCAGTTCATGGCGGAGCGTTCCGGTCTTCGTCCTCTTTTTTGTATCAACAAAAACATAACCGAGACCGAATTCATTGTTGTGAACAAGCTTAGAGGAAGTATCCGAAAGATTGAACTGCTTTCCCATTCCGCCCAGTATAACAATGGGGAACTCAAGTCCTTTGCTCTTGTGGATGGTCATCAGTCTCACCACATCAGCGCTCTCTCCCAGTACATCGGCCTCCGACGTTTTGTCCGCAGTATATTTTTGCAATTGATCTATATATCTAACAAAATGATACAGACCGAAATAACTTGTCTTTTCGTAGGCGGATGCGTATGACAGCAGCATCTCAACATTCGCTTTTCGCTTAGCACCCGCGGGCATAGCGGATACGATCTCCGGATAATCATGATCGTCAAAAATCACCTGAAGCAGTTCCCTGACTGTCCTGTAGGTGGAAAGTTTTCTGTATCTCTCCAGCTTTTCCGCAAACTCGGGAAGCTCTGCTTTCACTATCTCCCACAAAGGTTTATCAACACGTTTTTTACGTTGCTTAGTTTCTACGGTCGTTCTGTATTTTGCACGCAGCTGCGCTATCTTTTCGGGCTTGTAGCCGCCAAACATTGATACCAGCACACCATACAGCGGGATCTCATTAAGCGGATTGCTGATGGCTCTCAAAAACTGCATTACCTGCTGAATCTCAGGCACGGAGAAATAGCCTCCGCCTGTACTGATGGAGATTGGTATACCTTCTTTTTCAAATATCCTGCCTATGGCATCTGCCAGCTTTGCAGGGCTCCTATGCAGGATCACAATATCGCTGTAGCGGACAGGTCGGAAGAATTTGATTTCCTTTCCGTCCTCGCCCTTTTTCCTCTCGGTTACCCTGCCCTTCATGAGTTCTTTAACCTCATGAGCCAGGACTACCGCTTCGCTTTCCTCTGCACTGTATTCATCGGACTCACTCTCTGCTTCCGAAGTAACGCCGTTATCCGGCTCCTGATCTTTTTCACTTTCCGAACCGGACTCTGCCCCGGATCCGGCATTTTCCCCGTTTGTTTCCGCAGATGAATTCTTGGCCTCCGGCCTTGAAGTCAAATCCTTATGATCAAACAGTACAAGTTCTGCCTTGAATTCATCCCCGTCTCCTTCCGGGTAATCCGCACCAAGATAAAGCCTGGCGTCCTTGTCATATTCTATTCCTCCGGTATGAGGCTGCATGATTCTCTCGAATATCTCATTAACCGAATCCAAAACCTCTTTCCTGCTTCTGAAGTTCTTTGAAAGATCCAGTCTCTTACAGCCTTCTGTCCCCGGATAGCTTGCATACTTTTCCAGAAAAAGATCCGGCCTTGCCTGACGGAAGCCGTAAATGCTCTGCTTCACATCTCCCACCATAAACCTGTCATATTTCGCAGGATCCTTTGAAGCAATGGCACCAAGCAGAACGTCCTGTACCAGGTTACTGTCCTGATATTCATCCACCATAATCTCTTTGAAATGCTCTCGATACTGCTCCGCCACAGGAGTGGGATTTCCGTTTTCGTCTATCAGAACATTCAATGCAAAATGCTCCATATCTCCGAAGTCTACCACATGCTCCAGAGCCTTCTTTTCCATGAATCTCTTTCTGAATTCAAGTGTGACATCTATCAGTGTATTTATGTAGGGCGAAGTCTTGTCCGAAAACTCACATGCCGACTTAAGATCCGGAGTAAAATAGGCCTTTATGACAGCAAAAACTCCCTCTTTTGCTTTAGTTCTCAATTTACTTGCGTCAGCTTTAAGTTCATCATCACACTCACCCTTTTTTATATTTGGAGCTTTGGTCAGATTGTTTTTATAATCCTTTAAAGCCTGGCCAAAATCCTGAATATCCTGCGAGGTTACGGCCGCCTTAAGTGCATCCCTCTCATTGGCATAGGTATCTTTGTATCCGTAGGGTCCGGATGGTTCCAGGCAGATATCTATGGCACGGTCATAGAGTTCTATGCAGCCTTCCACTATTCCCAGCAAATACTTGAAGAGATATACTCCCAGAGGATCCCCGGTAACCGTACCATTTACCGCCTTCACGCCTGTCAGCTTGGTAAATGTATCTTTGTTGTCCTCTTTTCTTTCCTCCAAAAATCTATCGGGCCATGCAAAACTTTCCGAATAATTCTGAAGCTCCAAAATGCACTCTTCAAACTCGGAATCATTGGCACTCTTGGGCGCAAAAAACATAGCGGCATCCAGGAATGCCTCGTCACCCTCAGCATATTTTTCTTCCAGAAGCTGAGCCAGCACATCCCTTCTCATCAGCTGTTTTTCACCTTCATCCATAACTCTGAAATCAGGATCCAGGCCAATCTCATGGAAATGGTTTCTAAGGACATTCTGGCAGAATGCGTCTATAGTGGTGATCATAGCCCTGTGCACCAGTGCATACTGCTTCTGCAGATGCGCATCATCCGGATTTTTGTCAAGTTCCTCCGCTATGCGCTTGTGTACTCTCTCCCTCATCTCCGCAGCGGCAGCTTTGGTGAAAGTGACCACCAAAAGCCTGTCTATATCGATATTGTTTTCTTCATTTCTGATAAGTGAGAAGATACGTTCCACCAGCACTGCAGTCTTTCCGCTTCCGGCCGCTGCGCTGACAAGCACATTTTTATCTCTTATATCGATAACTTCCTGTTGTTCCTCTGTAAACTCAATCGCCACTTTCCGCAGACTCCTTCGTTTCTTCGCTTGTTTTTCCTTTTATCTTGTCGTTCATCTTTTCAATCATCTCGTCCTTGGCCATCTTGGACTGAGGTCGTTTTTCATATCCCGGTATCTTCCTGTCAAAGCTGCAGGATGCCCTGAACTCACAGTATTCGCAGCTTCCCTTTTCGGTGGGTAAAATACTGATATCACCATCCAGTATTCTTTCCGCTCTCTCCTGTGCCACATAACCGCTGTAGTTCATGACGGTTTCAAGTTCCGCAGGTTCCAGCACTTCCGCGTTTTTGTACAATTCACCCTTGGTGCTGAATCCCACATTGATGACATCGGACTTGCCACGCTTTTCAGCCAGAACTTCATCGCTAAGGGAAAGCGTCACATCTTCCAAGCCTGTAACTCCATGCATCATAGCACTGTTTATTTTCTTTTGGGCTATGGTCTCATCGCTTGTATCCGCATCTATATCTATCATCGGATCCTCCACATGATAGTAAAGCATGGATGCGGGCTTGGCATCTTTTCCTGATTTTTTCAGCTTGTCCACTTCACATTTTAAATACATGGGCAGCTGGAGCTGATCACCTTCATAGAGCTTGGCGGGATCAAGATTTTTTGCAGAAGATTTAAAATCAACGATCCTGACATAAACCTTTCCGTCCTTTTCCGCGGTATCAATGCGGTCTATCCTGCCGTTAAGTCTCAGCTTGCGTTTCTTCCCGTTACTCGCGGGCAATTCGTTTTCACTCTTGAATGATGCCTCAAACTCCCTGGGTTCAAAGCTTCCTTTTTTGATCTGATATCTCACCGCGAGTACACAGGAAATAAGCGCCTTCTTAAGCCTGAATATGCTCTGATGATTTCTGGCATTGTCAACAAAAACCTTTGAGCCATAACTCTCCGCAGCCTTATCGATAAGCTCCGTAATGGTCTTTCCGGCATATTCATCGGTAAAATCTTTCCAGGTAAGCTTGTCCTCTTTCAGTCTCTTGGCAAATGCATTCAGAACATCATGATTGATATTTCCGGTGTCCCTGCTGTCCACCTCAAAATTCTTGGACTCTTTCAGCCTGAGTCCGTAGCGTAAAAAGAATCTGTAGGGACATGTCGCATATGTTTCAAGCTGGCTGACGCTGGTGCCCAGGGTGTATGTACCTTCTTCTCCTTCAGAACCTTCTGACTTTTCACAGTAAAGACTTTCTGCCAGAAGTGTATCTATCTTTTTTTCATCATATTGCGAAAAGGCTGCTTCCTCCAGGGCATCTCTTTTGACAGCACCTACGGGTTCACTGTATGCACCGTAAAGAGTGTAGAGAGAGTCTTTCTCCTCCGACCCTTCCACATACAGTCTGAGCTGCTCACCCAAATATCTGAGACCCTCGGACTCAGTGTAAATCTGCTCTGTGCATTCCCTTTCCTCCGGTATGGAGAGGGATGCTCCCGAGAACATTTTCTTCACCACTTCACACAGATATGATGGTCTGAGGGATGCACCGGAGCTGTCCAAAAGTGCCCATGAAATGTAAAGCCTCTCGGAAGGCTTTGTCATATTCATATACAGATATAACCGTTGGTTAAACATCTCCTCCTTTGGAGTGGGCGTGAGTTCAAATCCGTTTTCACGAATAGTCTCCCTCTCAAGATCTGAGATGATGCCTCCCTTGTCCGTGTTCTTCGGAATATTTCCGTCGTTTACCCCCAGCAGGAAAAGCACTTTAACCTCCGGCACACGGGTTCTCTCGATATCACCTATCAGTACCTTATCCACGGTCTGGGGAATAGTGCCGATGCGAATCTCACCAACTCCCGCATCCAGGATATCGCAGAACTCCTTGAAACTGATTTCATCATCTCCCATAAGAGATTCTATCTGTTCCAGAAGTTCCATAAATTTCTTGTAGATCTGGGTATACTCCTTTTGTCTGACAAGATCACCCTGCTTCTCAAACTCCTTTGCATATTCCATCAGCATGCCGGCAGCATTTCTGTCTACCAGAAAATCATACAGTCTGTTTACAAAGGTGCCTGCAGTCTCTTTTTTACTGTCTCTTAAGATCATTTTACCGTCAGGCGCAAAGCCCTGAAGAGTCTCCAGACCCGACATAATCTTTTCTCTCAGGTCATTTATCAGGTTCAGTTCTGACTCGTCCTCGTCATCCATCCCCTCGGTTCTGCGCGCAAAACGGTGACTCCAGTCACGGCCCTTGATGCCCAGTTCTCTGACATAGACTTCAAGTATATCCGTTTCATCCTGTGTCAAACCCGAAAGTCCGCTTCTTAAATATCTGAACATGGCCTCCGCTGAAAAATTCTTTGAGAATAAAGCCAATGCACTGCGCACTCCCTCGATAAGGGGATTAAGCCTGATAGAACCTGTCCTGTCAATATAAAAAGGGATACCGAGAGACGTAAACTCTCTTTCAAAATAAGGTGCATACCCCTCCAGATCTCCGGATACCAGAGCAATCTGTCTGTACTGAAGCTTATCTCCGTCTTCTCCTTCGCGAAGAAGCCTGCATATCTCGATGCCTGCCTGATGTACCTCCTCTGCGAT
>CACXGM010000099.1 GCA_902767075.1 uncultured Lachnospiraceae bacterium | reverse complement strand
CACTAAACCTTATTAGTTTACAGCGTCCTTAAGAGCCTTACCAGCCTTGAACTTAGGAGCCTTAGAAGCCTTGATCTTCATCTCCTTGCCGGTCTGAGGATTTCTACCGGTTCTAGCTGCTCTCTTAGCTACCTCGAAGGTACCGAAGCCAACGAGCTGAACCTTGTCGTTCTTCTTAAGTGCCTTGGTAACAACAGTGATGAAAGCGTTAACTGCTTCCTGTGCATCCTTCTTGGAAAGCTTTGCTTCCTCAGCAACAGCTGCAACAAACTCAGTCTTGTTCATGATTAATTTTCCTCCTGAATATGAGATTATTTAATAGCCGTTTGTAAGCTACTCTTTATATATACTTACTTTCTCCCTTTTTGTCAAGAAAAATGGGCTAAAAATCGCTAAAAATCGCTATTTTTTATTTGTCTACGGCTCTTTTACCAAATCTGCAAATGAAAAAGATATATCTTTATCGTCAGAATCCACAGAAATGGTGTAACTGCGCGTAATATATCCGCTTTTACTGAGGGTCACAATGTGGTATCCGGCAGTCTTTTTAAAGCTGCAGGGAGCTATTCCCACATACGATCCGTCCACGTATATTTCAACGCTTTCCGGAGAGTCCACAAAGACTCTGTAATATGTTGATGTAATGTCGATGGGTTCAGTCAGAGTCTGATCTTCGCCGCCGGTGTTTCCGCCGTTCTCCGTACTGCTGCCGTTCTCCGTGCCGGTTCCGTTACTTCCGGAATTTCCGGAGCTTCCTCCCTCGTTACCGGTATTTCCTCCATTCGTACCGCTTTCGGTACCGCCGTTATTTCCACCGTTATCGACGTTGCCGGAATTACCGCTGTTTTCAGTGCTGCTGCCGCCGGAAGAGTTTTCGTTTCCGCTGGCCGTGCTGTCACTGTCCTCTTCCTTGTCCTTGATCTCCTCCAGGGTAATATCTATCCCGGCGCTGGGCTGTCCCACGTTCAGATACTGAGTAATGGAGGTATAGCCCTCTGCCTTGCAGATCAGCTGATGCAGGCCGTAGGTGAGCTCCACGCTTTCCGACACATCCGTCAGTTCGCCGTCCACATAGAGCTTAGCCTTTGTGGGGCTGAGGGAAAAGAAGACCTTTCCCGTCTTTGGCTTAGCGAATTCCACATCGGAAAAATCCAGAGAAGATTCGCTGTTTCTGTTGATCACCACATTTTTCTCGGCAGTGGTTCCCGCTGCACTTATCTTGACCTGATACTTACCCTCGGGGACGGTGATGAGCATATCCTCCGTCACCTTTTGTATCACGCTTGTACCGATCTCTATCCAGCCGTCGATAAAACCCTGATGACCCGTGAGGCGCAGGTATCCGTGCCCCTTGTCCACATTGACGCTGTACACCTTGTTGTCCATGCCGTGAAAGGTCAGACGGTCCGTCGAAATGATATCCTCTTCCTTTATCTGTCTTTCATCGGAAAAGTACACGGCATCGGAACTTATTTTATAGGTATCCTCACCAATGGTTACTTCCCTTTTTACATTGTCAAAAACATATCTGTCCGTTTCGGATATGACCCAGGCATCGGGGGAAACATTCATGGAGGTGAGATGCTTCTTTTCCTTGACGAACCGCACGTCCACTATGTCTCCCTGATTCAACTGGGAGAGTGACAGCGTGCTTCCGTATTTGTCATAAAAGCAGGTGGTCCCGTCATACTCGAGAGTATAGTTCTTTTCCACATCCGTATTGTAAAAAGTCAGAGTCTTTTTCTCCTCATCCTTTTTCACCAGAATGGGAGTATCAGCGGAATCATAGCTTCCGGGGCCATATACAACAGGTCCGTTATGATGTTCCTCTTCACCTATCACGGGGGACTGCTCAGGCAGCAGCCCGAAATCACCGCAACCTGTAAATGCCAGGGAGATCATGGAAAGCACTGCCGCAAGGACGGGATATTTAATTTGTCTCCTGCGCCAATTCGCGCGCTCTTTTTCTAAGGTACTCTTCATCATTTTTATCCGGATCGTCTATCACTTCTTCCAGGAGCTTTTGTAAGATCTCTCCCATGAGAGGTCCCGGTTTAACTCCCAGTTCCATCAGTTCACGCCCTGTGATCTTCATATCCTTTAAGCAAAAGCATTGCTTTTTTTCAAGAATATCTTTATATATTTTACCCCAGGCCTCGAGATTATCAAGCTTTTCCTGTCGCTTGTAATCGCTCTGAGCCAGGCAGTCCGCCCTCCTGACCTCCAGAAAATCAGGGAAAAGATCGGCCCCTATCTTTGACATGGCCTTGCGGACGGTTTTCTCGTCTGCCTCCTTGCCGTTTCCGTAGTCATGATACCTCACCAGAACAGAGACCTTGTCGATGGTATCATTGTCCAGCTTAAGGCGGCGCAGGATCTTCTTTGCCATCTCCATGCTCACAGCGGGATGCCCCCTGAAATGGGTGGTGCCGTTCTCATCCACAGACAATGTCTCAGGCTTACCTATATCGTGGAGAAGCATTGCCAGCCTGAGCACGGGGGTGGCGGGGACTTGATCTACACTGTGAAGGATGTGTTCTCCCACGCTGTAACAGTGATGTATATGCTTCTGATCCGTCTCCATAGCCTTGTCAAACTCAGGCAAAAACACCTTTGTCATTCCTGTTTCATAGGCTTTCCTGAGCTGCATTGGATTGTCCGAAACCAGAAGCTTTATCAGTTCCGTGTGGATCCTCTCGGCGCTTATCTTTTCAAGATTTGGAGAAAGCTTTGAGATGGCCGCCTCCGTGGCAGGATCTATGGAAAATGAGAGCTGTGCCGAAAATCTCACGGCCCGAAGCATCCTCAGCGCATCCTCCGAGAAACGCTCAACAGGGTCTCCCACACAGCGGATCACCTTTCTTTCCATATCTCCCAGACCGTCAAAGAGATCCACCAGTCCGTCACGATCGTTGTAGGCCATTGCATTTATGGTAAAATCCCGCCTTTTAAGATCTTCTTCAAGACTGCGGGTAAATTCCACATTCTTTGGATGTCTTCCGTCCTCATACTGTCCGTCGATGCGGTAGGTTGTAACTTCAAAACCCTCATCCCCCTGCATGACAGTGACGGTGCCGTGCTTTAATCCCGTATCCACCGTCCTTCTGAACAGTGCCTTTACCTGCCGGGGAAGCGCCGATGTGGTAATATCCCAGTCATCGGGATCGCGCTTTAAGATCTCATCCCTGACGCAGCCTCCCACAACATAGGCCTCATACCCTGCATCCTGCAGAGTTTTCACTATTAAATTCGCCCTCTCGGGTATGTTTATCCTGATATCTTTTTTATTCATTAAAACCTTAATTTAAAATAAACTTATCTATGACCGTCACCAGTCCGTCCTCGTCATTGGATCCCGTGACAAAATCCGCTGCTTTTTTTACTTCATCCTTGGCATTCGCCATAGCTACCCCCACTCCCGCGTATTCGATCATGGAGATATCATTGAATCCATCGCCGCAGCAGACAGTGTTTTCCCTTTTTACACCTATTTTTTCAAGCATGGAATCCAGAGTCTCTGCCTTACTCACATTCTTTGGCATCACTTCCAGAAAGAACTCCTCCGAACGGTAAATGGAAAGGGAATCCCCGTATTTTGCCTGAAGTTCCTTTTCATATCCCGCCGCCAGCATACCCGGCGCGGTGATAAGGCATTTATTTACGGGATAATTGATAAACTCGGGAAAATCATATACCGTGATGACATCCATATTGTTTATCCTGGCTTCCAGCAGAACGTACTCATCCGGCTCAAAGGCTGAAATTACGTAATCTCCCTTGGGTTCAACATTTCTCTTTTGGAAATATTCGCCCCGTCTTTCCACTTCAAAACCGTTTCCGCGAAGGTAATACGAGATGATCCCCGCTTCCTTCTCCTTTGCAAATTCATAAACCTCAGCGGGAATATGCTCCGGAAGAGTTTTTTGATATATGACCTCGGAGGTGACACAATCCACCACCCTGGCCCCGTTAAAGGATAAAAGGTATCCTCCGTGTTTTGACAGTTCAAGTTCCGTTTCGTATCTTTTCATACCCGGTGTGGGGCGCCCGGATGCAAGGACCACCGCGTGACCCATGTCCATTATTCTCTTAATGGCCTCTGCCGTTTTGGGAGTGATCTCCTTTCGAGAATTTGTAAGGGTTCCGTCTATGTCTAATACAAGAGCTTTGCGCTCATTAATTCCAAGTTTGTTCATCTGTTTTAGCTTTCTTTTTTTTTAATGACTCCGGTACATTCGGCTCGGTGCTTTGAAGCTTTTGCTCTTCCCCCTTCATTTCCCTTAAAAAGGCAAATATCAGTGGCAGCGTCAGCCCAAAGGAACAGATATCCGCGATCATCTGCGCCATCTGCACTCCCAAAAGTCCCAGGAAGGGCGGAAGAAAGATCACCGCCGGGATCAGGAAAAGTCCCTGCCTTGCCCCGGACAGAAGTGAAGCTCTGAAGGTCTTTCCCACGGACTGCAGCATCATATTTGCAAATACTACAATGCTGGCAAGAGGAAATACCACCATCTGAAATCTTAATGCAACAGCACCTATGGCTGCAACATCCGGATCATCTTTTCTGAAAAATGCCACGATCGGATGAGCGAAGATAAAGCTTACCACAGCTATGCCAAGCAGTACAAAGAAGGCGATCTTCACGCAGAACCAAAACGCATCTCTTACACGGCCGTATTTCTTTCCTCCGTAGTTCATTCCACACACGGGCTGGAATCCCTGCCCGAATCCGATAAGAGCCGAATAGCAGAACATCAGATACCTGTTTACCACGGACATACCGGCGATGGCGGCATCGGAAAGAGGCGCTCCGTAAGTTCCCGCCGCACGGTTCAAAAGCACGGAGGAAACGCTTCCCAGAGCCTGTCTCACCAGAGAGGGAAAACCTCCCTTAAATATTTCCGCCACGTAATACCACCCGAAGTGAAGCCCCTTAAAGCTTATTCTCAGATTGCCTCCCCGGCGTGTCATGATGAGCAGGATCGTAAGACTGGTAAGCTGGCTTAATACCGTGGAGAGCGCAGCTCCCGCAACACCCATTCTGAATCCGAAAATAAAGAGGGGATCAAGCCCCATATTCAAAAAGGCGCCGGAACATATTCCCACCATGGCATATGTGGCGCTTCCCTGAAACCTTAGCTGATTATTTACCACGAAGCTGCTCATGGTAATGGGGGCACCTATCAGAATGATGCGGAGGTAATCATTTGTATACGGAAGTATGGTCTCCGTGGATCCCAGCATAATCGCCAGCGGGTCCAGAAATACAAGTCCCGCTATTGTCACCAGGATGCCCGTAAACACTGCGTAGAAAAATCCGGTGGATGCCATATCCGCAGCGGCTTCAAATTCCCCCGCGCCCAGTTTTCTCGATATGTAGTTCCCGGACCCGTGGCCGTGATAGAAGCCTAGAGCCTGTATTACCGCCATTACAGAAAAAACAAGTCCCACTGCCGCTGTGGCCTGGGTATTTATCTTTCCTACGAAGAAAGTGTCCGCCATATTGTAGAGTGCCGTGATCAGCATGCTCACAATGGTGGGAAGCGACAGCTTACCCACCAGGACAGGAATCTTTTCCGTCTGCATATACTGTACTTTTTCCTGTTGCGACATTTTTCCTATCGATCTCATTTTCAGCCTCTGTACCCTTGAGTTATATGAAAAAAAAGGACAGGCCTTTTTGCCTGCCCTTTAGAAATTATAAATAATATAACTCCCCGAGTCAAATATCTTTCTGCCTATTACTGGCTATCGGCCTGCTCTTCAGCAGCGTCCTCAGCGGGTGTTTCTTCGGAAGCTTCTGTATCTCCGCCCTCGGTGGTCTCCTCGGGTGCTGCAGCTTCCTCTGCCTCGATCTTTAAATAGTTCAGATTTCCGGTAACTTCCATTCCCTCAACGATGGTCTTGGAATACTCGCTCATGGTGGTGCTCATAATATCATCGGTGACGGAAATCTTCCATACAGGGTCAGAAGGATTCAGATAGTAGATAACATAGGTGTACATATCATCCACAAAGAAGCTCTCAACATCGCCTGCTTTTCTGTCAGCGGAGAAGAGCCATTCCTTAACCTCTCCGTCGTAGGTCTTGGGATCCTGATTCTCAAATAATCCGCCCTCTGCATCGTGAACACTGTACTTGTCTATAAGCTCTAAGAATCTGTCCTCAGTCTTGTCTCCTGCATTCCAATCGGCCATGATCTCCTTGCCGTTGTTTTCCTGAGTAACGATGGCACGGATGTTTGCAGTGATATCCTCGTTGCGATAACGCTTAGAGAAACCGACAACATAGAAGGTGCTGCTTGCCGCATTCTCGATAACGGTGGTGTCACCCTCCTGACGGGCATCATCAAAGAGCCAGGAACGAATATAGTAGTTAGCCTGTGACTGAAGCTCATCGGTATGAGGAGTGCCTTCGGTCATAACATTCTTCTGAGCATCCTCCGCTTCAGGTCTCTTTGCATCCATTGCTGCTTCTTTTTCTGCCTCGGAAGGAGTATAGCTTCCGTCCTCTCCGACTGTAGCGCCCTCGTCAGCAAGCTCTGTGGGCTCGGTGGGAAGTTCTGCGCTCATGGTGGTGAGGAAATAATCTACGCTGTCATAATCAGCGGAATTCTCGCTGTAATACTTCTCGATCTCCGCATCTGTGGGAAGCTTTGAATCGTATACGCTCTGATAATATTGAGCCAGCTCAGCGGTCTTTTCCACAAGACCCTTAAGTCTTGACTGAGTAGCATATTCTCCGTAGCTGTTCTTGAAATACTTGCCCAGAGTAAGTTCGCTCTGCTTTGCACCTTCCTTTGCTATATCAAGGAAATCATTCCAGTCCTTGGTAGCGTCATAGGTGAAGCCTGCTGCCTTTGCTTCTCTTTCCAGAGCTATGTTCTGCTTGATCTGATCCACTGCAAGCTGCTCAAAATAATCTTTGAAGGTGAGCTTGTCATCATACATTACAGTGGCGGGATCGGATGTATCTGTCAGTCCGTAGTACTGAAGATAGCTTGCGTAATTTGCATAATAATTTGACTTCACTGTGTTATACATAAAATCAAATTCCACACGGCCGATCTTTTCTCCGTCGACTGTAACCACTGTCTGGTTCAGTGCGATGATGTTTCGAACGGGGAAGGAGAGGACGAACCCGATAAATACAGCCAGTAACAGTATTCCCACTGTCTTCCAGATCAGGAGTGTCTTTTCTTCCTTCTTCTTTTCCTCTGCTCTTTTCTGCTTCTTGATCTCGTATTTTGTTAAAACCTTCTCAGGCTTCTGAGCATTGTTCTCTTTATCCGACATCGAACTTATCTCCTTTAAAAACAAAAATGATTTGCACGAAACCCTCATAAAGGCTCGTGCAAATCAGTATTGTAACTCATTTTTAACGAAAAATAAAGTATTTCACAAAAAACTCACATATAAATGGCCCGGGCTTTTGTATCAGGGATTCTTTCTGTACTGAAGAGGAGTCTTTCCCAGTGTCTTTTTGAAAAGCCTGTTGAAGTTCTCTACATTCTCGTAACCCACCTCGGCGGCAATGTTTTCAACGCTCATATTGGTGCCTCTCAAAAGGTTCTTTGCTCTCTTTAATCTCTCTGTCTTGATGAGATCCTGGAAGGTCTGTCCGGACTTTTCCTTTATGAACTTTGAAAGATAAGGCTTGGAGAGATGGAACTCATCTGCCAGCCCCTCCAGAGTGACCTCTCTGTAATGAGCCTGAATGAAGCTGATGATCTGGGTGATCCTCTCTTCGCGGCCCTGGGTGATATGCTGCTCTGAAGCCAGGCGGTTTACCGCACTGACAAGTGCGGCGATGGATGCTTTAATAATATCTTCATCAACGCCCACGCCCCAGTACATCTTGCCGTTCTGCATGATACCCACATAGGAAGCAGCCTTGGAGCTGGAGCTCTTTGAGATAGCGTGCTCCTCGTAAACGGAAAGCTCATAATCGATACCAAAGAGATTCTTTACCGCGTTGCTGACCGCATCGAGGCGTCCGTTTCCCGCTGCCACCAGCTCCCTGGTGACTCCCGCGATCTCTGTGGTCACTGTTGCCACAATGCCCTTTTCCTGCTTAAAGTGGCACTCGGGAATGGAGAAAATTCCCTTTGGAGAAATATAATTTTCCTCGAAGATCTGGAAGATCTCTCCGGCCAGAAGCTCCTGATGGCGCCTGTCGGAAACACCCTTTATCAGATAGCCCACTTCCTCCTGCATAGCCTTCGGAAGTGCAAAACCAAACTGATTCTTTAAAACAAATGCAACTCCGCCCTTTCCGGAAGTGGAATTGATACGGATAACATCCGACTCGTACTCTCTTCCCACATCCGAAGGATCGATGGGAAGATAAGGGATATCCCAGCGTTTTCCGGTCTTGCCGGCATCGCGCCATGCCATTCCCTTGCTGATAGCATCCTGATGAGATCCCGAAAATGCGGTGAATACCAGGTCTCCGGCATAAGGGGTTCTCTCGTGGACACGAAGATTTGTGAAGCCCTCATATTTTTCACGGATCTCCATAATATTCGAGAAATCAAGACCACTGTCCACACCGTGAGTCATCATATTGTTTGCAAGAGTGACGATATCAACGTTTCCGGTTCTCTCACCGTTACCGAAGAGAGTTCCTTCCACTCTGTCCGCTCCCGCCAGTACTCCCAGCTCGGCATCTCCCACACCGGTTCCGCGGTCGTTGTGAGGATGAACACTGAGTACCACATTATTCCTGTACTTCAGATTTTTGCTCATATATTCGATCTGGCAAGCGAAAACATGGGGCATGGCAACCTGTACCGTGGAGGGGAGATTGATGATCACCTTCTTGTCCTTGGTGGGCTTCCATACATCCAGCACTGCGTTGCAGACCTCAAGAGCGTACTCGGGCTCGGTCTGTGAAAAGCTCTCGGGGCTGTACTCAAACATGAAGTTTCCGTCGGTTTCATCCGCCAGCTTCTTTAACAGCTTAGCTCCGTCCACAGCGATCTTTTTGATGGCATCCTTATCCTTTTTGAAAACCTGCTCTCTCTGTTCAACAGAGGTGGAGTTGTAAAGATGTACCACTGCCTTGGGTGCGCCCTTTACAGCTTCAAAGGTCTTCTTGATGATATGCTCTCTGGCCTGGGTGAGAACCTGAATGGTCACATCATCGGGGATCATATCCTTCTCGATAAGAGTGCGGATAAATTCATACTCAGTATCGGAGGAAGCGGGGAATCCCACCTCTATCTCCTTGAAGCCTATATCTACCAGAAGTTCAAAGAATTCCAGCTTCTGCTCCAGGCTCATGGGATCGATGAGAGCCTGATTTCCGTCACGCAAGTCAACACTGCACCAGATAGGTGCCTTCTCGATGGTATCCTTCTTTACCCAATCATAGGTTACCACGGGAGGCATATGATATGTCTTCTGGTATTTCTCACTAAATTTCTTCTTTGAACCAGCCATTTTTAACACTCCTTAAGTCATATTTTTGATCCGGCATCTGCTGAAATCATTGAAAATACTAACACCTATTTAAATTTTATTCAAGTCTCTTTTTAATTATTTCTTGACTTTTATTAATCTGTGTCTTTGTTGTATACACACAAAACACCCGAAGCCTTTTTAATTATGGCCTCGGGTGCATATTGCGAAAAATTATTGATTTCTTATTATCGATCCTGCCGTGATCCGGCTATCAATTGCCGGCTCTGAGCTTTTCGACAAACCTTGCGAAACGCTTCATAGCTTCTCTAAGCTGATCGATCGAGTATGCATAGGAAATTCTCAGGAAGCCCTCTCCACTGGCACCGAAGGCCGTGCCGGGAACTGCAGCAACCTTCTCCTCCGCCAGAAATCTGGTGGCGAACTCGTCACTGGTCATTCCGAATTCCTTTATGCAGGGGAAGATATAGAACGCGCCGTAGGGTTCAAATACCTTTATTCCCATCTCCTTGAATGCATTGAGCAAAAAGCGTCTGCGCTGATTGTATGCCGTGCGCATATTTGCCACATCATCATCACCGTTCTTTAATGCCTCGATAGCGGCATACTGGCTGGTGGTGGGAGCACACATGATGCAGAACTGATGGATCTTTGTCATCTGCTTGATGATCACCTCGGGTCCGCAGGCATATCCCAGTCTCCATCCGGTCATGGCGTATGCCTTGGAGAATCCGTTGATCAGGATAGTCCTCTCCTTCATACCGGGAAGGGATGCAATGGAAACATGCTTATCCTTGTAGGTGAGCTCGGAGTAGATCTCATCAGACATGACGTAGATGTCGTTTTCTATTATAACCTCCCTGATAGCCTCCAGATCGGCTTTCTCCATAATAGCTCCTGTGGGGTTGTTGGGGAAGGGGAGAATGAGCACTTTAGTCTTTGGTGTGATGGCAGCGCGAAGCTCCTCCGCGGTGAGACGGAATTCATTTTCTTCCTTTAAGTCGATCACCACGGGAACGGCACCTGCCAGAATAGCGCAGGGTTCGTAGGAAACATAGCTGGGCTGAGGGATGATGACCTCATCGCCTGGATTACACATTGCCCTGAGTCCGATATCTATGGCCTCGGAGCCTCCCACGGTCACCAAGACTTCCGATACAGCATCATACTTGATACCCTGACTGCGTTTTAAATAATTGCATATCTCCTGGCGAAGCTCTTTTAATCCGGAGTTGCCGGTATAAAAGGTTCTGCCCTTTTCCAGAGAATAAATACCCTCATCGCGGATATGCCAGGGTGTGTCAAAGTCAGGTTCACCCACGCCAAGGGAAATGACATCTTTGTCATTCATCTCTGTGACTATATCAAAGAACTTTCTGATTCCTGAAGGTTTGATTCCTACGATTGTATCTGAAACGGGATTTCTCATGGCGTCACGATCTCCCTTTCATCTTCGATTTTTAGATTAAGGATCGTTCCGTGATCCTTGTACTTCTTCAAAATAAAGTGGGTAGCAGTGCTGAGGACCGTATCCAGTGTGGAAAGCTTATCGGATACAAAGCTGGAAACCTCACGCAGTGTCTTTCCCTCCAGCGTGACCAGAAGGTCATAACCTCCGGAGATGAGGTATACGCTCTGAACCTCGGGATACTTGTAGATCCTCTCAGCGATATTGTCAAAGCCCTGTCCTCTCTGAGGAGTGACGCGCACCTCGATAAGCGCGGTAACCTTTTCTATGGATGTTTTTTCCCAGTTGATCATTGTGTGGTATCCGCAGACAACACCCTCTTCTTCCATTTTCTGAAGTGTGTTAACAACATCTATTTCCGCGACTCCCAGGATAACCGCCAGCTCTTTAAGGTCAATGCGACTGTTCTTTTCAATGATTGCCAGTAACTCTTCTTCCATTTTCATAGTAACCTCACTTAACGGACCCGTTTGGATTTAGCTCTGCCGCTTGGCACAGCTTCGGTTCCGCAATTCATATCAGAGCAAGCCTTTCCAGTTCGTCGGGCTCAGGTCTGTTTAAATGGCTCTCCGTACCGTCGTTGTACAGAATGTGCGCCTTTTTATCCGTGGTATGACCGATGATGACGGCGTTAATCCCCTCATCCTGTAAGCCGGTGACAAGCGCGCCGCCCTCGGGGACCATGCATACCATGCATTTCCCGGAATAAAGGTGATAGGGGTTCACCTCCAGAAGTTCGCAGATCTCCACGGTCTCCTGACGTATCGGGATCTTGCGAAGGTCGGTCTCAAATCCCAGACCGCTGATAGTTGCCAGTTCGTAAAGCGCCGTGAGTATGCCCCCTTTGGAAACTTCCACGCAGTGGGCTCCCTCGCCGTTTGCAGCCCCAAACTCCCTCAGGTGCTCGTCTATGATCTCCAGAGCCTTTTCGTGCCCGAGCCTGTCATCTCCGTCTCCGAAGCCTGCCGCATCTTTAACCAGATATGCGGGGAAGCGCTCCGTGATCCTTTTCTCATATTCTTTTGCAAGCTTTGCAGTGCCCTCAAGCCCTATAAAGCCTGTCATCACAATTGAATACTTAAACCGCATATGATACAATCAAGGGTACGATCATAGCGACAACAAGAATGCCTACGATCACCGCCGCAACAACCTTTTTGGTTTTTTTGTTTGACATGTTTAACATAATAATACCACCTAACTCAAGGTAACTTTTGAATAAATATCCAATAAATTATACTATAAACCCTTTAGGAATAAAAGGAAAATATAAAGGATCACCATGAGATTTCAGTTTCCCATACTTCTCAGCTTCATAATGTTCATTCTGGTGCTTCAATATGCCATCCGCAAGGCGCGCCATAAAAACGACAACGCAGATAAAAGATTCTGGGCCCGGGAAGCGGAAGCAAACAATGTCCGCAGAAAGTCCCTGGATGATGTTGAGTACGTAGCGATAGATTTTGACAAGCTCCCCACGGATGTTCTCACCGATGACGAAGTGGTGTCAGATTGCATCAAAGCCCTTCACGAACTCTCCGAGGAGAAGATCATCAACCTCACCGGACTCACCAACACAGACCTTAAACTAAAATACGGCGTCGCAAATCTGACATACCTGTCAGCATGCGACGACCGCTTTACTATACTTATTCAAAATCTTCAGAAATGGACTGACCGGCTCTGGGAAAAAGGCCTGAAGGAACCTGCCGTTCAGATCATGGAATATGAAGTGAGCATCGGATCCGATGCCCCTTCCGTGTACCGCCGCCTCGCCTCATATTACAATAAGCGCGGGGAAAAGCAGCGTATAAGCGAGCTGGTTCAAAAGGTGGAAGCCATGAATCTTCTGACCACCAAGTCTCTGATCACGGATTTAAAGGAATATCTAAAAGAGCCTTCCGAGCTTACGGGAAAACCTCTCTGACAAGGAAAGCTCCTCCGGCAGAAAAGTCCTATAACGATCTGATAAAACGCTCGAAGCCCGCCATTCCGGCTTCATCTCTCTTATAGACTCCGGCATCTTCCAGAACCTGCATAAACACAAGTCCTATCTCATCTTCGATGATCTTGTCAATATTGTTTTCATCTATCTTTTCGTACTTTGTTTTAAACTCATCCACCCAGTCGGCATGCTTATTAAGGACCTCGTCACTTCTCAGATCGCTTCCGTTAAGCATTGCTTTCTTTAAGTCCGCCATCTCTTTTTTAAGTCTGGCGGGGAGAACTGCCAATCCCATTACCTCGATAAGTCCGATGTTCTCTTTCTTGATGTGATGGAGCTTTGCATGGGGATGAAATACTCCAAGGGGATGTTCCTTTGTCGTGATATTGTTTCTCAGCACCAGGTCGAGCTCGTATTTATCTCCCCTCTTTCTGGCTATGGGAGTGATAGTATTGTGCGGCTCTCCATCAGTTTCCGCATAGATAAAGCACTCCTCATCCGAATACCCGCGCCACGCCTCCAGGATCCTGTCAGCCAGCTCGATGATCCTGTCAGTGTCAGTGCCGGAAAGTCTGATGACGGACATGGGCCACTTCACTATGCCTGCTGCCACATCGCTAAAACCCGGGATGGAAACCTGCTTCTCCACCGGTGCCTTCGCCATGGCAAATTCGTAGTGTCCGCCCTGGAAATGATCATGGGAGAGAATGGAACCGCCTACTATGGGCAGATCGGCATTCGAACCCACGAAATAGTGAGGGAACTGCTTTACAAAATCAAAGAGCTTGCAAAAAGTGGCATGCTCGATCTTCATGGGAACATGCTGTGAGTTAAACACAATGCAGTGCTCGTTGTAATACACATAGGGACTGTACTGAAATCCCCAGTCGCTGCCGTTTATAGTCACGGGAATGATCCTGTGATTCTGGCGCGCAGGGTGATCTATCCTGCCGGCATACCCTTCGTTTTCCCTGCAAAGAAGGCACTTGGGATACCCCGACTGCTTTGCCAGTTTTGCTGCAGCGATTGCCTTTGGATCCTTTTCAGGCTTGGAGAGATTAATGGTGATATCAAGATCTCCGTATTCCGTTTCAGCAATCCACTTCACATCCTTCTTTATCCTGTAACGGCGAATGTAATCCGAATCGCGGCTTAATCTGTAATAAAAATCCGTTGCGGCCTCAGGTCCCTCGCTCTCGTAGAGATCCCTGAATCTTTTGATCACCTCTCCGGGCCTTGGCATGAGCATGCTCATGATCTTTGTGTCAAAAAGATCTCTGTAACCAATGGTGTTCTCTTCCATGAGACCCGCTTCATATGCGTAGTCCAGCATCCGGGAAAGGAGTGCTTCCAGCTTTTCGCCGCTCTCTGTCTCTTCATCCGTAAACAAAAGCTCCTCCGATGACATTGTCATAGCTTCCTCGGTAATATCATCCAGCTTAAAAAGTTCCAGCAATCTGTTTACGGTAAATATTTCATCTTCCTTTGAGACCAGCCCGGTCTTTAATCCGTAGCTGACCAGTTTTCTGATATCCTTTTGAATCATTTCACAATCCCTTATCTATACAAACTTGACCGCATGTATTTTCGTTGGCACGACCGCTTACAACACGCTGGGACCGTCACCGATCTCAACCACATAGAAGTCTGCCTTGTAACCAATGGTTCTCTCGTAGGCTTCACCCACGGACTTGATGAACTCATCGATGTTTTCTTCTTTAACGATGGAAACAGTACATCCTCCGAAACCTGCGCCGGTCATTCTCGAGCCGATGACTCCGGGCACCTTCCATGCCTCCTCAACCAGCGTATCAAGTTCCTTTCCTGTTACTTCATAATCGTCGCGAAGTGACTTGTGGGACTCGTTCATCAGCTGCCCGAATGCCTTGATATTACCGGACTTAAGAGCGCTGACTGCCTCGATGGTCCTCTGATTCTCATATATTGCGTGACGTGCACGGCGGCATTTTGTACCGTCCTTGATCACCGGAGAAAGCTTTTCATAGGTAGCCTCATCCAGATCGCCCAGACTCTTGATATTCACCATTGTCTGAAGAGCGGCGAGAGCGTCCTCGCACTCCTGACGGCGCTCGTTATACTTTGAATCGCCGAGACCGCGCTTTTTGTTGGAGCAGGCGATGACGATCTTTGCTCCGTCAAGCTTAATGGGTGCGTACTCATACTGAAGAGTGGCCGTATCCAGGAAGATCGCATTGTCCTTCTTGCCCATAGCGATGGCGAACTGGTCCATGATACCGCAGTTTACACCGTTGAAATTGTTCTCGGAGAACTGTCCTATCAATGCCAGATCCTGATTGGTAACATTAAATCCGTAAAGATCCCTGAGGATGAATCCGGTGAGCACCTCCACGGATGCGGAGGATGAAAGTCCAGAGCCGTTGGGTATGTTTCCGTTCAGAAGAAGGTCGAATCCGGAGTCGATCTTCATTCCTTTCTGTTCAAAGGCCCAGATAACGCCAAGAGGATAATTGACCCAGTCAAGCTCCTTGTCCGGTTTGATCTCCCCACTCAGATCCACGGTGATCACGCCCAGATTGTCAAAGTTCATGGAATAAAACCGGCATACCTTATCCTGTCTCTTTCTGGCCACGCCGTAGGTTCCGATTGTAAGAGCACAGGGGAAAACATGTCCTCCGTTATAGTCCGTATGCTCTCCGATGAGGTTCACACGGCCCGGCGCAAAGTATGCTTTTGCTCCGTCTCCATCGCCAAACTTTTCCGAAAATCTCTTTAAAATGATCTCTTTCATTTCAGCCATTTCAATACCCTCCGAATAAATACTTTTGTTAACAAGAAAACCTTTATTTGCCCTAATATTATCCCATAAATACAAAACAAACCATACACTTTTGTTTGCATGGTTTGTCAAAATGTTAAATATATCATTTTATAAGTTCGGCGATCAGCTTCTCCACCTCCAGGAGCTTTTCCGGGCTGCTTTCCTTTCTGCTCTCTTTTCTATAGGCAGAAGGAGTTACCCCTTTAAGCTGGTGAAAAGCCTTTGTAAATACCTGGGCATCACTGTATCCGCATGTGAGCGCGATACTCTCTATCGGATAATCCGTGGATTCCAGTAGTTCTCTGGCCTTGGTGATCCTGAAGGTGGTCAGAAACTGCTGGGGCGACATTCCCAGAACGTTTTCAAAAAGCGTATAGAGATAACTTCTGTTGACGCAGACATAATCCGCCACATCCGTGACCTTGATGGGGTTGTAATAGTTGTTCTGGATATAATCGATGGCCTTGCTGACATAGGCATTTCCCTTGTCCTTGTCCGTATCTTCCTTTGTTGCCACGCTCTCACTGTCGGCTATGATGGAGAGAAACACTCCCAAAAGGCCGTTTCTGCGCAGCTCATTTGACAGTCCCACAGTATTGTGCTCCATCATGTCCCGGACCACGTCATAAAGTTCGTTCGATGCACGGCAGGAAAAAATGGGATGATTTCCTGACAGGCCCATATTTCGCAGACAGCTTTCCGCCTCGCTGCCGCCAAAACCCACCCAGAGATAGCTCCAGGGATCCTTTTCATCAGCCTGATAAAACGCAAGTTCATCCGGCTCTATCAAAAAGCCATAACCCTTTTCAAGATGGTATTCCTTTTCCCTGAATCGAAATATCCCCTTTCCGCTGAATACATAATGTATCAGGAAATGGGGTTTAGACGCAGGCCCGAAGCTGTGAAGCGGCTCCGTCTGGGAAATACCGCAGTTGTTTAAGAAAAGGCTTCCGACTTTTTTATTGTTAAACTCTAATTTAAAAGCCTTCTCCATGATCCTTCACCGTTTACTGCTTGATATCCAATATTTCAAAGCGAAGCATACTTCCGCTTCTTCCCGACAATTCACTGTAATTATCCATGATCCTGCTCTCGATGACATTTTCAAGGCAATTGAAATCCACATCTATAAGCACCAGCAGAAACTGCGTTGCGCTGTACCTGGTACCTACATCATTTCTTCTGAGGGAGCTGACTATGGCCTTTTCAACCTTTTGCATCTCACTCTCGACGCTATCAGCAAGAATGGTTTCGTCCACATCCAAGGTGACCATTACCAGCTTTGCCTTCTGGTGAGTCCTCTCCACGCACCTTCCGATGTAATTGTATATTCTCTGGAATTCCCTGTAATCAACCTTATAAACACCACTCTGCTCACGGATCTCCTTGCGGTCCTCGATAAGCTTCTGAAGCTGGCGGATATTTACCACCTCTATACGGTTGTCCGATGAATCGGTAAAGTTCACGGAATAGAAGCAATACCCATTCTTTCCGTTTCTCTTTGCGCAATACAGCGCTTTGTCCGCAGCGGCGTAGAGATCGTCATAGGTTTCTCCGTCCTCGGGAGTGAGGGCGATACCGATAGAGAGGGAGGAATTCACAAGATAATCCTTTTCCACCGCTTGGCGATTGTACTCTCCGAAGAGATCGATGACAAAGTTCTCCACAATGGCATGATCCGAGGTGTACATATACACTCCAAACTCATCGCCTCCCAGTCTGAATGCGAAGCCCCTGCCTCCTACGGCCGTTTCCAGGATTCCGGCAACATCGCGGATAGCGTCATCTCCCTTAACATGCCCATAGGCATCATTTAAATACTTAAAATTATCCAGATCGATCATTATGAAGGCGCCCTTGTCGGATTCAAGCAAGCGGTTTCCAATGGTCTCGATGGCGTAATCACGATTAAAAAGTCCCGTCATGGAATCGTGAAAAGACTTGTCGATGACCTCCTCCATCTTTGCCTGCATATCCTTTTGGTTGGCCTTCCTGTCAAGCACCATCTGGACTCTGGTAAGCAGTACATCGGGGACAAAGGGCTTGTGTACAAAGTCCTCAACGCCCTCATTCAAACAATCGATTTCGAGAGCGGAGTCCCTCTCTCCCGTGACCATGATGACGGGCACATCACTGAAATAATTCTCTTCCTTTAATCTCTTGATTCCTTCAAATCCGTTGGTACCCGGCATCTGGAAGTCCAGCAGGATCAGATCCGGCTTTTCCTCAGCCACCAGTTTGATCAGTTCCTCAATGCTCTTCGACGTTTTTACGCTGTGTTCTCTTCCCAGTATCCTTTCAACCATCATAAGAACAAGCTTGTCGTCATCGCAGATATAAACCTTACTCATCCCTAAAATAATCCTCTCAGCCTCTTACTTTTAAAAAAGCAGAATCTGTGGTAAAACCTAATTACGGACCAACACACTTGTTTTATTATCCCCTAAAAACAACATTAAATCAAGTATTGGAGGAAAAATGTCAAATATTGCAGCTATCAGCGTTTCAGATGATTTCGACCTGAAAAAAATAATGGAAAGCGGCCAGGCTTTTCGCATTACCCTTTCAAAGGACGGTTTCTACCGCTTTGTGACCGGAAGCCATATCCTCTATATCAAGCCGGAAAGGATTAGCAAAACCGGCTGCGGCGAATATTCAATCGAATGTATAAACGGTTCATCTAACAAAAAGACCGATCCTAAACGGGAATGGGAGGAAATCTGGATCCCTTACTTTGATTTAAAACGGGATTACTCCGGCATCAGAAAGAAGGTTCCTGCAAAGGATAAATACATGCTGCAGGCTTGCGAAAACGGAGCGGGCCTTCGCATTTTAAAACAGGAGCCCTGGGAAATGATCATCACCTTTATCACCTCTCAGAGAAAGAGCATCCCCGCCATCAAGGGCTCTCTGGAGAGGATCTGTGAAAAATACGGAAAATCCGTGGACACCGGCCGTGAAAAGCTCTATCTTTTCCCTTCGGCAAAGGATATGAAAGATGCTACTCCGGAGGAATTGGCGGATTGCAAACTGGGCTACAGGGTACCTTATATTCTGGATGCCGTAAACAGCGTGCTCTGCAAAGATTTAGATCTGTCTGAGCTATATAAGATGCCATATGAAGAAGTATTTGAGAAGTTAAAGAGCATCCACGGCATCGGCGATAAGGTATCCAACTGCATCTGTCTTTTCGCATATGCAAAGACCGAAGCTGCCCCCGTGGACACCTGGATCTCCAAGGTGATAGAACAAAAATATACCGGCGTCAATCCCTTTCCGTATTATGGGGACGTCGCCGGTATAATGCAGCAATACATTTTCTATTATGCCCTGACCCACAAGGACAGCTTGTGACAGGCACTACTCCAGATAAGAACGGTCTCCCAGTTCTTCAAATTCTGTCTGGTAGGCATTTCCGTATACATCCATTGCCTCATAATACCCATACATGTAGTAGTTTTCATACAGATAGGTTGCATCAGAGTAGCCTATCTGTATTTCTTCTGCGTTAAAGGGCTCCGAATCTACCTGGTAGAAAACATCGAAATTTTCATCCATGTACATACCGACAAGGGTGATCTCATCATCCATACCAATGCCATAGATATCATCCCCCTCTTCCTCGGTTTCGTAGTTAAAGTTGCTGTATCCCTGAACCACACCGTAGGGGTTGTAGTTATCATAATACAGATACAAAAGTGCCCCTTCACCGTTTATCAATATGGGTACGATTCCGGTCTGAGCCCAGTTTCCTTCTCCGTCATCATAATAATCTATACAATAGTAAGTGACAGTCTGTCCGTTGATGGTGGTCCAGTTTTCAGGATTTACCAGCGCCAGATTTCCGTCCTCATCCGTCGTATAGGTGTATTCCTGACCCATCATCCAGTAGCAATCCTCCAGCTGCACCAGCACGGCTTCAGAGATATTGTCCAGATTATCCCAGAGTTCCTGAGGCGCATCCACCGCATAATAGTTTCCCATATCAACCAATGACAGTTCATATCCGGACATGGTCTGTGTCACTTCCGCAGCTTCCTCGTTGTAATCGTCATAGTACCAATCGGCGGAGGAATATCCCGAATAATCACCCTCGAAATATGCCAGCTCTCTGGAAACGAAATTGTCATAGAACTTCATTATATCCGAGTCGTATCCCAGCTCCACAAAGGACTGTCTGCCCTCATCGTACATATCATAGGACTCATAGGGGCTGTATGCCATGAGGCCGTGTCCGTAGACAAAGTCACTCTCCGTATAAACCACTGCGTTAACCACAGCGTTCATAAGAGGTGTGGAGTAACTATTGTTATAGCTGGTGGCTAGAGTGATAAGGTCAACGGAGTCATTGCTCTCATAATATCCGCAGTTTCCTCTGGCCTGGTAATAATTTGAATAGTCACCGTAGTCCAGTGCTTCTGTGGCTTCTGCAAGATAATTGACATATGCGTCATAAACAAGATCGATGTAATCAAGCCTGATAACGGACATGGAACCGATGAGACCGTTTTCCCTGTTCTGCTCCATATAGTCCTGAACTATCTTTTCACTGAAGGCTCTGGGGTCACCGTCAAGCGATGAAAGCCAGCTGGTGTAGTACATACCGGTTCCGTTTACATAGCTCTCCGCACCCACCATATAATCGGCATAGCCTTCCAGAGCTCTTGCCATCTCAAGTGTACACATGTTGCAGGCATCAAAGAGAACCGCATCAAACTTTACATTCGCTTCCGCAAGCTCGGCTCTGATCTCATAATCACACATGGTGTCATAATAATCTCCCAGCTCATCACATCCGAATCCCACAGGAATTCCGCCACCGTGATTCCATAGGATGAGGGTGTAATTATTTGCGGGGAAATTATCCCTGGAGAATTTGATAAAATCAGAAAGCTTTCCGGGCTGGGTCATGGAGATCTCTCCCAGTTCCTCCAGCTTTACGATATCCCCGTTTTCCACCTTGAAGCGGGTAACCTCTCCATCGGGGATTTTGTTGTTTTCCCACTCCAGAGAACCTCCGCACTCAAGAACGATATTCACATTATCCGGAAGAGCTGCATCACATATTTCGGCGATATCGGCAGATGCATATCCACCGTCAGTCTCCAGATCACTTCCCACTATATAGACCATCAGAGTCCTGGTGGCATTATCCTCGCTGATGATGTTCTCGTCAGGCTCTGCGAGCTGATAGTTGCCGGATGCGGTGTTTGAAGTTGAAGCGGATCCTCCGTCGCCATTGTTTATATCATCACCGTCATTCCCACTGTGTCCACTGTTTGAGTGCCCGGATGTGCCGTTTACACTTCCGCCGTTTGCCACTATATGCCCGTTGTTTGCAGGTTGATTGCTATACTGGATCCTCGACGCATTCCACCTTGTGATCAGGACCGCCAGACCTGCAATCAAGACCAAGGCCCCCACAGGGATACCGATGGAAAGTCCCAGGATTTTTCCCAGATTTTTCTTTTTCGGAGGCTGCTGTACCGGCTGTGCCTGCTGAGGCGTAACCGTTGGTGATGCCTGCTGCATCGGCTGCATCTGAGGTGTCGCTGTGGGCTGAGGCGTGCTTGTCTCTGCCTTCCTCAGGGGCGCTCCGCAATTGGTACAAAAGGTTGCCCTATCATCATTTTTTGCTCCGCATTTCGTACAAAACATATAAATCTCCCATCTTTATCTGAGTGTCACCGGTTGATATGTTTCCTGTCAATGTACTTTCATTCTGTCTTTATTGTCTCTGCTTCTTATTGTTTCCTGCAGCCAATACCAAGTGTCCCAGGCCAAGTGCCAGAACCAGATAATTCGTTATCAAAAAGTAGGTATATCCGTATGCCGGTGTTACGATCAGCACCGCCATAAATTCCCCCAACAGCGCAAATGCAAATAATCCAAAGGAAAGACGGATGTAGTCTTTCTTTCGTATTACCCGGACAACTCCGCTCACAAAACTCCATAAAAGAAAAGCTATGTACACAAAGAACATGATCAGATATACCTTATGCCCCTGCATGAATGTGCCGTAGGACCCCTGCAGTTCGCACAGCTTTTCGCCTACACCGAGCTTAGAAGTTACTCTATTCCACAGCACAGTATGGGTATTGCTGAACATATCTCCCCGGCCCGCATCCCATGCATCAAAGGTCCACTGAGGGAGTTCTTTTTCCAATGCATAATAACCCGGAGGATAAAATCTGTATGCTCCGTCAAAGCTCACAAAAGCCGTGTCTGCCAGAAGTTTTAAGTACAATCCGGGATTATGCCGGGCAATATTAAAATACGCGCTGATATATCTGTTTGCTTCTTCGGAAGTTGCCTTAAACTGATTTATATCCTTAAATCCACTCACTCCCGTATTGTATCTTAAGTAGGAATTGATGCCGTATGCCGCGATATATTCATGGGGGATCACGGCATCGATAGCGGCGATATCATCCTCCGCTCCGGGGTAATCCAGATTCAGATCCCCGGTAGTAAACATGATCCTCAGCTTCTGAACTGTGTTGACAATGTGATATGCTTTCCCGTAATACTTTTCCATTCCGATCTTCTGAGGAGCAGAAACGATCAAAAACGCGATCGCGAAAATGCCAAGCTTTGAAAGTTTTAACTTAAGCTTCTCCCCCGGCGCAAATATAATATAGATCAGGATAAGCGCGGACGCCCACAGTATTCCTTCGCTTCTCCACACTGCCATAAGCGCCGCCAAAAAACAGATCGGTATCATTTGTAAAAGGGTTCGTTTTTTCTTTTCAATTATATCAAAAAGCAGGATAGATACAAATATCAAAGCAATGATCAGATACTGAAATATCCTGTAGCTGTCCCTTATTATCAAAAAGGAACTGGGAAACAAAAACAGAAGAAAAGCCAAGTATTTCAGTCTCGGAGCAATCTTCTCGATGCGAAAAAAGATATAGCCCACAGCAAAAAGATAAAAGCTCCACTGCACAAGCAGTATCATGAAATCCACCGGAAAAAATAAAAGACATGCCCCATATACATAGCTTGAATATGCGTTATGCCAATAATCCGGCGTCAACCTCACAGCACAGCTGTAAGTAATAAAATTATCCTCCGAAAGAGTAAATACATAGGGCCAGCAAAGAGCCATCACCACCGTGCCCAAAACGAAAAGCACAATGAAGATAAGATGTACCTTACGGAAATTATTGATCAGGTAAAATACCAGATTCCAAAACAGATAGATCAAAATAACGGCGACGATCTCCGTCATTATATAAGTCAGAATATGCTCAGTTCGGTCACTGACAACCTGCTTGACAGCTACGGATCCGGCAGGTATGATTCCTATATTTTTAAACACCTTTCCCGCCCAGATAAATGTCATGATCAAATGAACAGCCATGACAATATATTTGGTTCGTTTCAAAGATAGAATCTTTTTCACCTCTTACTCCTACTGCGCACTTTGTATCATATTCATTCGGGTATAGCTTCCGCCAAGAGCCTTTGCGAAACTAAATAATATTATATAATACTCCCCATAAAAACTAAAGGGGTGACCGTACTCTCACGGCCACCCCGGTCAGTATTTACCTTTGTTTTAGCTCTCATTTACAAACTTGGAAACAAACTTCCATGCGTTCTCACAGCTGTGATGACGGCATTCATGCTGCTGGCCGCTGACACTGGCAAGTGCGGTGCGGCATACTCCGTCGGTGCTGTTGTAATAGCGGACGGTCAGGACACTTCCGCGGCTCTCATCGGGGATCTGCTCCACCTTGTCTCCGGGATTGCCGTAGTACTTATCCTCCCAGGTGTCCCTCTTTGCAAAGTCCACATCGAACTTCTTTTCCAGCTTGTTCACGCCGGAGAGATACTGTACTCTGTCGAGGCAGGTCTCATTCTGTGACGGAAGCTCCGGAAGAGGTGATTCCTCTCCGCCTGAATAGAATACAGGCTTGCTTATGTTCATATTGAGACGAGGGTCTCCCAGAGACAATCCAAAAGGATTCTCCTTAATGGGGAAGAGGGCGCTGCAAGGCATGAAGCCCGCAAACTTTTCGGGATATTCCTGGAAAAGATCCCAGGTTTTTCCGCTGCCCATGGAAAATCCGGTGGCATAGATGCGCTTGTCATCAACATTGTATCTCTTCTTTACAGCTTCGATCACTTCCATCACTTCAGTAGCTGTGACGGAGAGATGATCATCCACGGAAACGTACAGGAATCCGTACTTGTGGCAAACCTCCCACCAGCCTGCAACAAAGGTCAGATACATGGAAGTATCTCCTCCACCGTGGAATCCCATTACAAGAGGAACAGGGCCCTTGTCCATAATACCGTTATTGTAATATGCGAAATAGCCGACCCTATGAGTGGGCTGATCCTTGTAACGGCTCTTATTATCGGGAGAAGTCTTTACCTCCACGATTCCTGACTCTTCTGTCATATTCAGTTCTTCGAAATCGGGTTCCAGTTCCATATGTCCGCACCACATCTTGAACTTTCTGACAAATGCCTTGAAATCAGCCTCATAATCAGCCTTGTCCTTGATGAGGAGGTTCTCGCATCCCTTGAATGCGTCATTGATCTCTGCGGAATTTCCAACGCTCAGGACAGCGATATCCTTTCTCTGAACATCGGGAACTACGCTGAGCCCCTCCATTGAACACATAGCAGGAGTGATCTCGCCGGGTCCCCAGAGATACTCGCCCTGCAGAGTCTTTAAGAGATTCTTTGCCACATAGTCCGCTGACTTGCCGTAGCTGTAAACATCAGCTCTGAAAATAGCACCACGGATGAAGTATCCCTTGAATTCCTTTGTAAAGAAGTCGGTGATCTGAGCGATTCCGTCCTCAAATTCGGGATTCATCTTGGTCTGGGCGATCACTTCAGCATAGAGTGCCTCGGTAGCATTTGCCCATCCGCCCTCACATGTGGGATATACGAAAAGCACACTCGAATCGACTGCTGCCGCGATCTTTGCAAAGCCCTTTTCCTCGGCAAACTTTACTGCCTCGTCAACGCTCATCCTGTTCTCCTCGAAGATCAGAAGGAGCGGTGCTCTGAAGCCATAATTGTTTACCTGTCCCTCGATATCATTCTTTGGGATATAAGCCTTTAAATAAAAATTGTCATAAGTTTCTTCCCAATACTTTCCTGTAGCGATAGTCTTCACTTCAGGTCTTGTCATTTTGCCCATTGCTGTTCCCCTTTCTAAATCAAATCCTTCTTATTCATCGCATTTTGCATCGAACTGCTGCTTTCTGCATTAAGTAGCCGCAGCCCGCTTTAAGCTTAGGCTGCAAAAATGCGGATACCTTAGTATCAATACTAAGATATCCGCAACTTCAATTCTACGCATTTAATGTTTTGAGTGTGCATTAATTGTGCAGTTTATCCGCCATTTAATCCTCTTTGTGATACGGCTTGAACCTTCAATCCCTATTTTTTAAACATCCTTCTCTTAAACGAATATAGCTTTGCCAACACTCCCGTTGCATATATAATTCCAAGGGCCATTGCCACCAGCGCGATCCCCACGGTTCCCCCTTTTAAGAAGCCCGTAAAAAAGGTATCCGGCATTTCGATCATGTTTATAAACAGATTTACCAATAGTGCCAGGATTCCAAGGGATGAATATACTATTACCACGACTGCATTGCGTTTTTTCCCCTCATTTTCATATTCGGCAACCTTAAGTACCGTTTCTTTTGTTTCTTTATCCATATGATCGTTTTTCCTTTCTCCATCCAGAATTTCTCTAAGATCAACCTCATAGAAGTCCGAAATATCAATCAGGATGTCCATATCGGGCATATTGGCTCCGGTCTCCCACCGGGAAACAGTTCTTCTGGCGACACCCATCTTTTCTGCAAGTTGTTCCTGAGTGATATTCTTCTCTTTTCTTAATTCCTTAAGAAATACTCCCATTTTTACCAGATCCATTGTTTTTTCCTCTTTTCTGCATATTAAATACAAAACCGATAGCATTACCTACCGCACCCAGACCGAGTCCCATCGCAAGATAGGGTGTCACCTTTCCGGTTACCATAGAAAGAATTATGCATGAAATCGAAGCCACACCGATCAATCCAACGATCACACACACTACTGCTGTTTTTAAATCTACCTTCTTCTTCATTACCATGTCCTCCTAAAACATATTTTGGGGTTTCAGTCGCACCGTTTTGCGGCTGCCTTATGGTCACATGGTAAGTCGAATATAGATTTTTATAAAGGACACAAAACGAGCAAAAGCCCTATTTTACTGAATGAGACATGGGTTGTCTCACAAATTTTATTATATCATCACAAGATAGATCAACAGATTTCTTATGTCGCCTATTTCTTTCCTCCCGGTCGTTAAGCGGCCGACTCATAATCCGCTAAACTAACAGAAGAGGACTTTTCGTCCTCTTCGTGATTCATAACAATATCCGACATATCGGCCCCATAAAGCTCCATCAGAGCAAACATGGTGTCCGCCTGGGGATAACCCTTGCCTTTTTCATATTTGTAAATAGCCTGCACTGAACCGAGACAGAGGTACTGTCTCACTTCATCCACCGACAGATTCTTGGCTATACGAAGGCGCCTAAGATTCTGCCCTATCACTTTCATGTCATATTCCGGACGACATATCATTTTATCCCACCTCCTGTACTCGATACGCGAGCACGCGCTGCATGGATTTATGGGGAACTATTGTAGTATAGCATTTTGCCGACGGAATGTCATTAAACTTTTAGTTGAATCTCCAAATACATAATCAGCTGTGAAACATACTTTTGTGCTGTTCATCGCTGATTATCCTATTGTACATTTCCATTTTTTCATCTTCAATGCGAAACGTCTTTTCGTTTATCTTAACAACCTCTGCCATAACGAATCCTCCCTGTGTCTATTTACTCTGCTATTCACTTATGTCAGAGAGTTCCTTTTCATAACAAATGAAATCCTGATCAAACATATGGCATTCTCCGACATTTCTTAAAGAAAACACTTCATAAGACCTTAATGCCGGAGTGTTAAGCTTATTAACGAGGATATGAACACTCTTAAAGCCCCTTTCTCTAAGTTCTTCCATCCCATACGTGAACATTTTTCTGGCAATACCCTTATTCTGCATATCCGGTAAGACCGCAAGCCTGGATAATTCCCCTCCCGGAGATAAGGCTTTATCCCAGCATGAAAGGGAATTGACGACTTCATCATCATCGATTGTAATTGCAGCTACGATCCTACCCTCATCCTTCATAACAAACAATGAATCTCTGGAAAGATCAAAATCTATTGTTTCCTCATTTGGATACTCGTCATTCCACGGACAGTACTCTCTCCCAAGCTGTATCTTATACAACGAGAGGACCTCTACTTTATCCTCTTTTGTAGCCAGACAAATCGAACTCACCTACACTCTTCCTCCCATCACTTTACTCTTCAAAGTCCTCCCTCTCGTGAACAAGCTTCACATCAGAGAAGGTCCCGTAAAATACATTTTTTATTATACCATCACAAGACAGTTCTTCCATATATTCTGATTACAAATAAGTATTACTGCAATAGTAATCTTGCCCTGTTTGTGATAGACTTAACTCAGATAGACAAGGCTACAGCGGATGATAAAGCAAGTGAACTTGATAAATGGTGCCGACTGTTCAAAGCCAAGACCTGGGATGAATTAAAGTGTATCGCAAAGGAGGACCGCATTATGGCAGAAACTGCTGAGGCAATCTATATATACAACTCCGATGAAATAATACAGAAAAGATGCCAGGATCGCGAAGAATACCTGGCTGAGAAAAACTGGTACGAAGAACAGCTTAAAAAGAAAGACTCGGAAATTGCCATCCTCCGAGAAAAACTCAAATCCTTAGGCGTAGAGCCTTAAGTATGAATTACCTTTGTGATATGGCGACGTAGGAGATCAACAGATTTCCTATGTCGCCTATTTCTTTTCTCTCGGTCATTAAGCGGCCGACTCATAATCCGTAAAACTAACAGAAGAGGACTTTTCGTCCTCTTCGTGATTCATAACAATATCCGATATATCGGCTCCATAAAGCTCCATCAGAGCAAACATGGTGTCCGCCTGGGGATAACCCTTGCCCTTTTCATATTTGTAAATAGCCTGTACTGTAATCAGCGGTGAAACACATTTTTGTGCCGTTCACCGCTGATTATAATTTAAAGATATACTGATTTCAAAACAACCTTATCTGTTTCTCTTGCGCCTGATAAAGAGAGCATATCCGGTAAGGCCCGCTCCCGCCATAAGACAGAAAACAGTTGCCATTATAAATGTCATGTTTTCGCCTGTCTTCGGAGCACGTGATTCCATAGTAGCAGGTACTTCATTGGGTACTTCATTGACACTGACCGTGTTATCAGTCGATACCTCTTCTGCCTCTTCCGCAGCGCGTGTCCAAGTTACCAGGACCGGAGAAAGAGACGATACTTTGAATTTTAAGCACGTTTCTGTCTCCTCGGGAATTATGGTTTCCGTTTCTCCGGCGTTGTGTCCGCGCATATTATGCGTAAACATATGTGCAACGATAAAATCGTTGCTCCGCTTATCGGTCCCTTCAGGATAAGGAATTTCTACATAAAGACCATCCTTGGGGAAATTCACCTCCGATACCGGCTCCCATGTATTTCCGCCGTCAAAGGATATCATAAATTCCACATCATATAACCGGCTGCCTACTATAATGCCGGATCTATCCTCTTCTGCGCCGTCGTTGACCGCATCGACAACAGCCTTATACATGGCGCTTCTGACCTTATCTTCGGTGTCAAAGCCTGCTTCTTTCATTTCATCGGTGAAATCAGAGAAACCATCGGAGATGCCTAATCTGTTATCCCCATGACTGTTCTCGTCAAATATGTAGCGAGCTACAAGATGAATATCGGAGGTAACCGGAGTTTCAAAATCATAAGCTGAATATGTAGTTGAATCGTCATTTGCGGAAGATGTCTGAATGTCCCAACCGGCAAATATATATCCGGCTTTTGTCGGATCATCGGGTTTTATAGCCTTGCTTCCGTATTCTACGGACTGAGTCGCTACTTCGCTTCCACCGTTTGAATCAAAGGAAACGGTATGTAAATCAGGTATCCACTTGGCGTAAAGCGTGGTATCCTCAGTCAGCTCTTCCCCCATTACAGGATTGCCCTGTGCCGGCTGTGTATCAAAAGTCCACGCATTGATGCAGGCCTGCTCTTTATACCAGCCACCAAAAGTATAACCCTCCGCAGAAGGAGCTGGACTGGGTTCAAGTACCAGGGATGGTTCCGAATAGGTATAATCATAGTGTTTAATAGGATCCGGTGCTGTGCCATGTCCGTTAGCATCAAAAGAAAGGACATGATACATTATAGGCGACATATATATATCTGCTCCGTCCACAATTCCACCGGATTCGCTCTTTATGCTCTTGATATACCACTTATCGGTTCCGCCAATTTCATCGCTCATGCCGGCGGTATTATTGGACCCGATAGTTAAAAAGTTATCATCCGGGTTTCCTTCTGTCTGAAGGTATACCTCAACGTCAAAAGTCTGTTCATTTTCAATAGTGTCCCCGATCTCCAATATATCCTGCCCATAATCCGATCCAAAATCTAAGACCTCCCATGCCTTTGCAAATGTGTTCATCGGCATCAGGTTGAGAAATAAAAGAGCTGACACAAGTATTGCGAAAAATGATCTCTTCCTTTTTTTGACTGATTCTTTCTTAATGATCTCTCTCTGTTTTTCCATTTAAAAAAATACCTTTCTTTTATTCGTAAAACCAACAGGGTGATTATACCACTTTCTCCCCAAAATGAAAAACTGATTTCGACTTTGACCATATCTTTTGACAACAGGAGGTCAATAATGCTATTTTCTGATTATGAGTGACGAATACTTCAAAAAAGCCCTGGCCAATTTCACAAACGATTTCGCCAGCGGCGGAGCCATCAGACATCTGGCAGATAATGGCTTCACCGTGAAGGAGATCCATGCGCGCCTGGATTTTCCGACACCGATGTCAAAAGTTGCGGAAACCGTCTGGAATCACTTTCTGGATAAGGGGATCATCCTGACACAGGAGCCTGCCAAGGGCGAGATCACAGAAAAAATAGATTACATCAAGGTTCAGGGAGAGTTTGGAAAAACCAGCTTTAAGCGTGTGGTGACTCAGAATCCGACAATTGCCGAAGAATACATCAAATGCGATTTCGGAAAACGGATATACCAAAATAAAACCGAATTTGATAAATCCCTATCGGCCCTAAACGAGCGCGACAGGGATTATATCCTGGGACTTCCGTGGCCTCTTACCCCCGTCTGGCACATTGCAGACGAAAGAATGAAGCGGATCATGGAGAAGCTTTAAGTAATATATGTTTACGTCTTCCCACGAAAGATGCTTATTTGAAGTCAATCCGTCACATAATAGATCCTATTATCTTCTGTAAAAGTTTTCACCTCAGTCTCAAACACTTCCTCCACGATCCCGGCTTTAATAGCCTCCGCCGGAGTCCCTGAAAAAAGTATTTTTCTGTTCTTCATAATGATGAGTTCGTCCGATATCTCAAGTGCCTTCGCAATATCATGGAGCACCAGCACCACAGTCCTCCCTTCATTACGAAGCTTTGAATAAATGTCCAGAACCTGCTTTCTGCTCTTTACATCCAGGTAGGTGGTGGGTTCATCCGCCACGATATACTCACAGCTTTGGGCCAGCTGCATCGCGATAAAAGCCCTCTGTCTCACACCGCCGGACAATGTGTCCACCCCTTCCTTTTCATATTCGAGTATGTCCGCGGTTTTCATCGCTTCACGGATAATACGCTTATCCTCTTCTCCCATTTTTCTGGCAAAGCCAAGGTATGGAAAGCGCCCGTGGGAAACCAGCGTGTGCGTTGAGATCGCGGGGATGGTCATATGAACCTGGGGAAGAAATGAAACCTTTCTTGCTCTTTGTTTTGGCTTAAGTGAAGAAAAATCCTCATTATCCAGTATAATCTCCCCGCCACAAAGCCTGCTCTGTCCGTTCAGTGCCTGGATCAAAGTAGTTTTTCCGCAGCCGTTGGGGCCGATGATGGTTGTCAGCTTCCCGGTTTTAAAGGCGACATTTATGTCATAAAGTATTCTCACACCGCCACTTGAAAGCGACACGTTTCTGTACTCAAGCATTCAGTCTTCGTCCCCCTTTCTTTCTGATTATCAGGTACATAAAGAAAGGTCCGCCTATAAAGGACATGATGATACCTGTGGGAAGTTCGTAGGGCGAAGCCGCCACCCTTCCGATGAGATCGCACAAAAGCACAAAACTTCCACCCAGAAGTGCGCTGCAGGGAATCAGGATCCTGGCATCGCTTCCGAATAGCTTCCTGCAGATATGGGGGACGATCAGTCCCGCAAAGCTAAGAAGCCCCGCATAGCTCACCACACATCCCGCCAGAACGCTGGATATGACCAAAAGCAAAAATCTGGTGAGGCCCACTCTCATTCCGAGAGACCCCGCCACTTCATCCCCCAGTTCCAGCATGTTTAACGGTCTCGCCATTATAACGGCAAAGACAAAGGCAGCACCTATCCCGACAGCGGGTATCCTGATATCGGAAAAGCTTACCCCGGACAGAGAACCCACCAGAAATGAATTGATATTAACGGCGATATCCGTATCCAGCGTCTTCAAAAGATTGATCCCCGCCGTGAGAAAGCTGGAAACCGTGATACCCGCCAGTATGATGGTGATCCTGGAAGTGTCCGCAAAATACGCAAGAGCAAAGATAGCAAGAGTGGCTATCAGCGCACCGATAAACGCAAAAAGAGGCTGAACCGAAACGTTCCTCGGAAACAGCACCATTGCAAGCATTACAAAGAATCCTGCACCGGAACCCACACCGATAGTATTTGGACTGGCCAGCGCATTGTTCATTACGCCCTGCAGGATCACCCCCGCAGTAGACAGTCCCACTCCGCCCAGTATTCCCGCCAGTATCCTCGGCAAGCGGATGCTTCTGATTATGGTGGCTTCAGTTGATCCTTCTCCTCCCGAAAACAGAGCCTTTATCACCTCTATAGGAGATATGGACACGCTCCCAAAGGCCATAGCCAGGATAAAACTGAGTCCCAGGATCACCACCAGGGCAAATATAAGTATTATTTTTTTATTCTTAATGCCTTTCTGCCCGTTCATGTATAATCCGCAGCTCCTCTATCCAACACATCATATCTTTAATAACCCGGCTGCATACTTGCCAAAACATCTTCGACCAATCTGTCCAATTCCTCGGAAGTAAGGGGCCGCCCCTTTGCCATAGCCTCATCCGCAGCCGATTTAAAAATACGGTGCCTTGCGCCGGGGTCCTTAACTCTTTCCTTTATCTCCGGACGTATTCCCTGCAGATGATCAAGGATCTCCTCTATATTTTCCGGGATCTGTTTTTCAAATTTCCTTCTTAATGATACCGCCACCTGAGGGCTTGCTCCGGAGCTGGTCACTCCCACCACCAGATCGCCTCGCCTTATGACGGAGGGGAAAATGAAATCACATTTTTCCTTATCATCCACCACATTTATGGGGATCCTCTTTTCGCTGCAAAGATTTCTCACAGACCTGTTCAGTTCCTCATCATCCGTGGCGGCTATTACAAAATCTGCGCCGAAAATATCTTCCGGCGCAAACTTTCTTTTTTCGATTTTTATACTCTTAATATCCTCTATCTGAGGCAGAACATCTACAGATATCACCTTGATCAGCGGCTCATATTCCAGGAGCCGTTCTATCTTTTCAAGGGCGACCTTTCCGCCGCCAACGATCAGGATCTTTCTGTCCCTGAGTTCAAAGAAAAAGGGGAAATATGCCATTTCAAAGTCCTCGCTAACCAACGGTTATTTTGATCGTCAATCGTATAAAATATCTGCAAGCTTTTTGTATGCCTCACCCCATCTTGCGTTTGGCTTTGAATTGTAGAGTGCCTTTTCTATCTCATAATAGTTACCGTTTTCTACAGCGCTGAGAGATGACCAGGCGGGGTTGTCCTTTAACAGTTCCTGTACGTTGGCAAGGGCTGCCTCAGTATCTTCACCCTGAGTGGTGACAAAGATATAATCCGGGTCTGCGGCCACGATCGCTTCCAGACTGAGATCCTCTAAAAGTGAATCATCGGAGTCGGCTATATTAATGCATCCAAGGTCTGCCAGTATCTCACCGCCGACGGTCCCCTCACTTCCCTTTGCCTTGACCGAGCTTGCTGCAGCTCTGATAAAGAGAACTGTGGGATGCGAATCATCGACTCTGCTCTTTTGCTCCTCTATTTCCTGAGCAATACTTGTACCGTATTTTTCATAGAGATCGCTTCGTCCGGTTATCTGTGTAAACACGTCAAGTGTGCTCAGGTATTCATCAAAATTTGACACCTCGAAGTAAGCAACATTAATTCCGGCACCTTCAAATGTATCCAGCAGTTCAACCTGCGCATCGGCACCCGCACTTGCTATCACAAGATCCGGCGAAGCTGTGATGATCTGCTCCAGATCCGGCTCCAAAAAGCTTCCCACATTTATTACATCTTCAGACAGATCCAGATCGAACGCTGTCCAGGAATCTTTGGCGGTTCCGACCACATCTCCTCCGGCCAGCTTCCACATATCGCAGAAACTTCCGAGAAGTGTGACCACACGCTCAGGAGAACCAACGGTTATCTCCCTTCCAAGCGCATCCGTAAATGCCACTTCGTTATTTCTTTCTTCGTTTGTTACATCTGTCTCCGAGATGAGTGTCTCTTCGCTTGCTTCAACTGTTTCAGCGGTCGGAGTATCAGTCTCATTAACAGCTTCTGTTACTGCCTCTTCTTTTGTATCCTGTGTGTCAGCGGTCTTACCGCCTGCACATCCAACAAGTGTTAATGCTGCAGTAACCGCGAGTGATAATATAAATCTTTTAAAAATAATACTCATCTGAATAAATCCTTAAATCTTCTTTCTTTACTATTTTGTCCTCTACGTGAAATGAATTCAGTACAGGGTTTTCTGCCATAAGAGACAGAATGAAATAGCTGGCATTTTTGTCATAGGATAGTTTGATATCCTCCTCTGAGGGTCTGGAGGGAGACTCCGGGTGTGAATGCCAGTTTCCCAATGGCTTTAATCCATTTTCCCGCATATCCTTGATGGCGGACAATTGCTCCTTTGGATCAAGCGTGAAGTGATCCTCGGCATGATCTGTATTGGTGAGATAGTATACCTTTTTTACTATCCTTCCATCCTCCGTCTCCTCTCCGGCTATGAGGCCGCAGGCTTCCTCCGGAAGATGTTCTTTGGCGTATTTAACTATATCATCATACAGGTGATAATCAAGTCTTACAATCATTTTTATCCTTTCTCCCCTCATCCTTCAGTTTCCGGACACCTTCCCCCGGGGGGAAAGGCATTATTAAGGTTAATGTGATCCGGGCTTGAAATCGCAGGCAGCCTGCTCATAATCGATGGGCTTTAAGATGGTGGGATGATCACCGCATACCGCGCAATTATGAGTATCTGCGGGAAGCTTGATCTTATGAAACTCCATGGTGAGTGCATCATAGGTTAGAAGATATCCCGTGAGAAGATCGCCTACACCGATGATATATTTAACAGCTTCCATCGCCTGCAGACTTCCGATCACACCGCCCATTGCTCCGATGACTCCTGCCTGCTTGCAGGTAGGTACCGCATCCTTTGGCGGGGGATTCTTGAATACACAGCGGTAGCAAGGTCCCTGTCCGGGTACGTATGTCATAAGCTGACCCTTGAAGCGGATGATACCGGCGTGGGAAAAGGGCTTCTTTTCGATAACGCAGGCATCGTTTATCAGGAATTTCGCAGGGAAATTGTCAGTACCGTCGATGATGAAATCATAATCGCGGATAAGCTCCTGAATGTTTGATGAGTCAACAAATTCTCTGTAGGTGTTTACCACAACATCGGGGTTCATGGCGTTCATTGTCTCTTTCGCAGACTGAACCTTTGCCTTTCCCACATCCGCTGTTCCGTGAATGATCTGGCGCTGCAGATTTGAAAGGTCAACAGCGTCTGCATCCACGATCCCTATGGTGCCTACACCTGCTGCCGCAAGATACATTGCTGCGGGAGCACCCAGTCCGCCTGCTCCGATGATGAGCACTTTTGCGTTAAGGAGTTTTTTCTGCCCTTTCGCACCCACTTCCTTTAATATGATATGTCTTGAATACCTCTCAAGCTGTTCGTCAGTAAGTGCCATTACTGTCCACCTCCCATGAAATAGAGAAATTCTACGTTATCGCCATCCTTTAATACGGTGGTTGCTTTCTTTTCTGACTCAACGAATTCCTCATTTATGGATACGGTCACATACTCCGGCATCTCTACGTTTTCTGCTTCGATAAGCTCCGGGAGTGTGAGTCCGTCCTTATATTCCTTTTTTTCTCCAGCTACTGTGATGATCATTTTTTGTGTTCCTCCGTGGATGTTTATTTGTCATCTATTTTTCAAATATGTTTTAATCTCCGACTTTCTTTACAAACAATGTGTATGTTCCGTCTTCGTTGTCGGCAAGTTTCAAAATCTGATGTCCCTCGTCCTTGATGGATCTGGGTACGTTCTGGACGGGCTCACCGTCGTTCATTCTGATGGCAATAATCTGTCCTTCATCCAGTTCGTCTATTGCTACCTTTGCTTTTACAAATGTGAGGGGGCAAACCTTATCGGTGATGTCCACTTCTTCGTCGTATTGTATGTCTGCCATTTTTCATTCTCCTGTCTTAAGTCATTATTATTGTGAAAGCTTACTTTCCTTCATATGCGGCTCTGATCTGTTTTCTGAACTCTTCCTCCCCTACTCTCTGGAGAGTCAGTCGGAATCTCTCCCCGGGCTTAGCGTTTTTATCAAAGAAATCTATGGCTGCATCCGCCACTCTGAAGAGAGTCTCTTTATCCTTGATGATGGGCACGATCTCTTCGCCCTTGTAGATCTTGTTTCCGAAGAGGCCGCCAAAGGATACGATATATCCGGGCTCATAATCCCACGAATCCGCGGGGCAGGCCTTTACACAACGTCCGCAGTGGTTACACTTTGACTCGTCCATGACTACCTTACCATCCACCAGACTCAGTGCTCCTTCACGGCACGCCTTGATGCAGACACCGCAGGAAATACAGGCATCGGGCTTATACTCTATCACATAACCGCCCTTTACACCCAGGTCGTTTTCCTCTGCCTTTAAGCAGTTGTTCATACATCCCGTGACACCGAACTTGAATTTGTGCGGAAGCTCTCTTCCGAAATATCTTTCATCAAATTCCTTTGCCAATTCATAGGAATCGATACATCCGCTGGGACAGAGTGCAGAGCCCTGACAAGCCGTAACGGTTCTGACTCTGGGGCCGCAGACACCGGGACGAACGCCTCCCTTTGCCAGCTCGCCTCTGACTTCCTCGATATCATTAAAGTTTATAAAGGGTATCTCCACACCCTGGCGGGAAGTCATATGCACATATCCGTGTCCGTATTTTTCCGCCACCTCTGCGATGGTCTTTATATTCTCTGCAGTAAGATTTCCTCCCACCACACCGAGCCTTAATGAAAAGAAACCTTTCTGCTTCTGTCTCATGAAGCCGCCTTTTTTAAGTGATGAGTAATCGATTGTTTCCGCCATTTTCATTCTCCTTCCGGGCCACGTGATCCGTGTCAAGCATTTTTCGTATCAGACCCCTATATGTGACTGACACTGCTCAGTCTAGCTCAGCAAATGCCTTGTCAAAATCTTCCTTCAAATCCTCAATATCTTCAATCCCCACGCTGATCCTGATCAGATCGTCAAACACTCCTGCGTCTTCTTTTTGCTGCTGAGTTGAGTGCAGGCTGATGGTTGAAGCGGGGTGAAGTACCAATGTTTTCGTATCTCCGATATTGGACAGTCTGTATACCAGCTGCAAACTATCCAGAAGTTTAAACGCCTTCTCCTTCGTTCCCACTCGTATGGTTACGATGGCTCCGTACCCGCCCTTCAGGATCCTCTCTCCGACGTCATGCCATTTGCTGGACTCAAGTCCCGGATAATTGACAATAACCGATGGATATTTCTCCTCAAGATGCCTTGCCAGCAGCAAGGCGTTGGTACATTGGCGCTCCATACGCAATCCCAGGGTCTCCAGTCCTATCTGGTTCAGGTATGCTGTCTGCGGTGCCATACAGGCTCCGGCATTTCTGTAGAGTCCTGCGCGAAGCTTTGCAAGGTATGCATAGGGTCCAAGTTTTAAATAGTCCGCCAGGACAGGATACCTCTCCGCTGTCCACTTGAATTTACCTCTGTCGGTGAGAATGCCTCCTATGGCATTACTGCTTCCGTTTATATATTTGGAGGTTGAATTAATGACTATATCAGCGCCATGATCCAGCACCTTGATCAGGTATGCCGTTGCCACGGTATTGTCTATGATGAGAGGCACTCCATGTTTATGAGCGATCTCTGCCAGCCTATCCACATCCGTCACATCCAGGCAGGGATTTCCGATGGTCTCGGCAAAAACAAGCTTTGTTTTATCCGTGATAGCATTTTCAATCTGCTCAAAATTGTTATTACAGACATAGTTTGTTTTGATCCCGAATGCCTCCAGGTCCCTGAAAAGATCTATGGTTCCGCCGTAGAGGCTGGAGCTTGATACGATCTCATCTCCGCTCTGAAGTATATTTGTGAGAGCATTGAAGATCGCTGCCATACCGGAAGCGGTGGCCACACTGCCGATGCCGCCTTCCAGTTTTGTGATCCTGGTCTCAAACACTCCGATGGTGGGATTCGCCACTCTGGTGTAGCAATATCCCGGCAGCTTGTTTCCAAAGATCCCTGCCAGATCCTCCGCACTCTGCTGGAAGAATGCACTGGTCTGATAGATAGGTGTCAATGTGGATCCGTATTTTTCTTTTTTATCTACTCCTTCATGGAGAAGTGCTGTATTAAAATTCATGTCAGGCTCCTTCTCAGCAATCTTCCGGTCCGTTGCTGTCCCTTTCATTTATAACTGTTGAGAATATTATAGTTATTAGCTATTACTTAGGGAAATACGTAAAAAAAAGAGCCGGTAATAGGTTTTAACTATTACCGGCCCACTGTCGATTTTCTCTTTTTATTCCTGCTTTGTCAGCACTCCATAATCCATTCTGTACACGCTGTCAGCGTATTCCAGCACGTCACGGTCGTGAGTGACGATGATCACGGCGGTACCTTTTGATGCCAGTTCCTTAAAGAGTTCCATTATGATCTTGGTATTGCGATCGTCCAGATCTCCCGAGGGTTCATCCGCAAATATGATCTTCGGATGGTTTATAAGCGCTCTTGCAATTGCCAGCCTGCGCTGCTCTCCTCCCGACAATTCCTCCGCTTTATAGTCGCCATACCCAAGGAGTCCCACCTTTGTCAGCAGCTCTTCCGCCTCGTCCTCACCGTTTTCTCCGCCGTACATTTCTCTTGCGATCAGAATATTTTCAACCACAGTCAGGCTCTTAAGTATCAGATGATCCTGCGGTACGATGCCGAAATCTTCGTTTCGCAGTTTGCTTAATTTCACATCATTAAGGGAGTATATGTCCAGATCCTTATAAAAAACCTTGCCCGAATCCGGTTTAAGGAGGCCCGAAAGTATGGACATAAAAGTGCTCTTACCTCCCCCGGAGCGGCCCACTATGGCGGTAAAGCTTCCCTCATCAACCTCAAAGCTCGTCTCCTTTAACACATCCAGCTCATCGCCGCTATTCCCTTTTCTTGTGTAATTCTTTTTTATCTTATCTGCTTTTAAAAGCATTCTCATTCATCCTCTTTTGAAAGAAGTCCTATATCCTTGCGCGCTATCCGGATCACGCATATGGTCCAGGTAAACTGGCATATCACCACTTCAAGAACCACTGTGGCCAGCATTATCAACAGGATTCCAATGAGATCCGGGTTGATGGCGGGAAGAGCCAGTTTATTCTTGATAGTCTCAAAGAAGGGAAAGTACACTATGGCAAAAGCCGCTATTCCCGCAGCCGATCCGATCAGCGATATAAACAGAGCCTCAAACCTTAATGTCCCCTCTACGATCCCCTTGGATGCACCCATTATTCTGAGTATCGCAAATTCTCTTTTACGCTCACCGGCGATCAAGGAAAACATAGCGATCAGAATGATCATTGACAGAACCCATATGATGATACCCGAGATTTCTATTACACCGGATATTTTTCGCAATCCTTCTGTGATACCTGTCATCATGGCCTGCGGCGTGACCACACTCACTCCGTCTATCCCGAACCTGATATCTCCCGCCAGGACCGGCGTTTCATATCCCAGTTTCTTCCTGATCATTACCGCTGATATCACATGATCCGTATCCACATCCTTAAACGTATCAAAGCCCAGCGCGGTGGCGTTATCCATCAGATTTCTGATGGTATTCATATTGGCGTACACCGCATCGTCCAGTCCCGTTCCGGTCTTGTCCATCTGTGCAACAACATTGAGCGTCATGTTATAAAGCCTGATCTTGTTGTCGGAATTGTAGGTGATATTATTACCCACCACAACATCCCCATCGGCAATATTGCTGTTATACTCTTTGTAGATCCAGGGCTGTATTGAAAAGTCGGTCTGAGGATCAAAGCCAATGATCTGCACCGGGCTGTCACAGCAGCTGGCCGCCGCGGAAGCTAAGAAAAACTGTGCCGATGCCTGCTCCACTCCTTCGATTTCCCGGACCTTTTCAAGTACATTTGCATCCATATAGAAAGTATCCGGTATACCCTGCAGCAGGATCCCTTCGTAGGAACCTCTCTCGTCTACCTCCTCGGGGATCACCACCATATCGGCGCCGAGGCGGACCTGGTAATTAAATATCCCTTCGATAACGCTTCCTATAAAGGTGGAGCCCCCGAAAACGGAGGCTGCCAGAAATGCCACTATGATAATAAGCAGTGCCGATCTTCCGGGCCTTGCTTTTATGTTTTTTAGTGCCAGTTTTACTTTAAATTTCATTTCTTTTTCTTAAACGCTCTCACTGCAATATCCGTCGCTGCCGCTATAGCTGTCACTATACCGAGAACTGTGTTTCCGGGGTGAGTCAGACTGCGGCAGACCATAGTCTCCATACCGCAGAGAGGTATTATGGTTCCAACCAGGAATATATTAGCTACGCTGATGGTAAATATCGAAACGGATATTCCGATCTTGATACCTTCATTCCATACGATCAGGTGAACCAGTGCATTTAACAGTATCACTGATGAAGTAGTGACAGCTGCTCTCCATGCCCACTGACATTTCATGAAGCTTCCGTCTTCCTTTGGTCCGCATACATGAAAAACCGTCAGCAAGAGCACCACATATGCCAGTGAGATCACCAGCAATATCACATCAGTTACATTAATGCTTAATTTCTTTTCTTTCATAATCGATAATCCCTCTTTCCTCTATATAACCATCGGTTACTTATATGTTTTATGCGCATTAAAACTATATGAAGAATAACATGGAGAGACATTATCGTCTAATACCAAGGTATTATTGCTTGCTATAACTTCTGCTTATAACCGGTCCTTAGCTTTTTTGGTCTTTTCAAAGTACTTCAGCTTAAGGTTGGTATTGTAGAAATCCTTTGTACTGCAGCCTGCTCTTCCGCCGCCGGCACAGGCGCATGCACAGGCACAGGCGCAGGAACTGTGTGCACAGGAGCTGTGGTGACTGCTTCTTGAGGAGCTCGAGCGGGATGAACTCGAGGAGGATGAGTAACTTCTCGACGGTCTGGACACCGGTACAGGTATTACATGTACCCTCATATAGGTGTTGGGAGAGGATGAATATCTGTAGGTTCCGTTCACCTTTCTGTTCAGAAGATCCCTTTCCTCCGGCGGAATATCCTTTTCCTCTATCTTGGTCTCGCTCTTTATAAAACTGCAGCCGCAATAGGAACAATTATCTTTTCCTTCCGGTCTGGGTGCGTTACATCCGGGACAATTGGGATAGTACTCGATCCTTGTACGCGTGATCTTCGGCTCGGAACCGAAGTTCGCAGATCTGTTGTATCTTCTTCTCAGGATTATAGAAAGTATCACAGGCACAGCAATAAAGCTGCCGGAAAACGTCGTATAAATAAACGTTGAAAAAGCAGCGGCAAGAACTGTTATGATATTTCTGCCTTTACTCTTTCCGGATGACGACGCTGATACCGATACATTCAGGTTCTTGCTTGTATCAAATGCATATGCATCATTTTTGTAGACCACCTGTATCGGATATTTCTGTCCTTTGTCAAGGAAAGTTCTCCATACGCAGTAACCGTCCTCTATCTCACAGGAGGGTGACCAGCTCTCCATCTTGTCATTGTTCCAGCGGATCGTCAGGTTATCAATAAAAATATTATCAAACCATCCCGGGGTGAAATCGTAGACCGTCTCACCATCGGTTAGTCTGTTTACCTCATAGACATTGTCCTGCACCAGTTCAAAGTCAAAGCTGACCACTTCTCCCGCAAAGTATTCCCGGTCGAAATCGATCCTGAGGGAAGGGCCGTCGGATGATGTATACTGAATATTCTTGACGGTATCGGACAGTGCTGTATATGATACGTAATGCTTGTTTGGAATGCCAATGGTTATCCATGAAAGGGGTCCCTCCGCATCTGAGTCCAGCACCATCCAGTCTAAATGGTACACCATATCAAGTGTGGCATCCTCATTAACATTTACAGTGACCTCATAGTTTAAGATATTATCCAGATCCTGCGCAAAAGATTCTGTCTTAATTACCGATACGCATGCAAACACGATAAACAACATGCATATGGCGGTCATCAGGTATTTAAGGATCGATCCTCTGTTTATCTTCATATTATCTGCTTTCATCTTCATCACATCTCCCCCTTTCTGACGATCCTCAAGGGGCACTCGCAGCGTTGTGAAGCAGAGTATTCCCGCCTTTTTTTACATTCCTTCGAATTCCAGATGGTGTCCCAGTCATCCTTTCTGAAGTTCCCCAGTACTTCGCCGGAGAGCCAGCTCTGACAGGGTACCACGTTTCCGCCGGGAGTGATGGCCATATTTGATAAACATGCACCGCAGCTGGGTGTGCTGATGCTCAGTTTCTCGCATAGGTCCGCATCCACCCATCCCGGAGAAGTAAAGCTTATCTCCATTTCATTTGCATAGCAATACTCCACGCTCTCTTTGAGGATCTGCCTGATCTCTTCATGGGTGAGCTGCAGGTTCTCAGACTCGGGATTGGTAGCATTTCCTGTGGTGATGAGTCCGGAGCAAGTCACGTACTTGACTCCCTTTTCTTTTAAGAACTTAAGAGTGCTGACGTAATCTTTGTTAAGTGTACAAAGAGGTGTGTTGATACTGAGGTTAAGTCCCGCCTCCAGGGCATTCTCTATTCCTGCAACGGTGTCCTTGTATCTCTGCGCCCCCACCAGTTTATTGTGGATCTCTTCATCATGTGAATAGAAGGTGATCTGTACGCTGTCGAGAGAAGCATTCATCAGACTTCTGCAATAGTCATCCGTCAGCTTCACTCCGTTGGTGTTCAGTCTGGTGACAAACCATCTGGCGTGATCAATGAGTTCAAAGAGATCCTCTCTCATGGTGGGTTCGCCACCGGTAAATGTCAGCTGTGGAACGCCTATCTCACGGCACTTTTCTATGATTCTCTTCCACTCATCGGTGGACAGCTCTGCCTCTTCAGACTCAGGCTGTCCTGCGGCATAGCAATGCACACAGTTCTGGTTGCAATGCCAGCATCCCCCTTTTGTCATGGCACTGACCATCAGGTCCATTCTGTGGGGAGCTTTCATGTACTCTGCGTAATCGCTCATACTAAGATAAGTGATCTCCTCGTCCACGGGCTCGCCGTATGCCACCTGCTTAAAGGTGTTCATGATCCTGAAAATATCATTTTTAAGTCTCTTTTTTGTTATCAGAGGATACACCTTCTGAACCCGCTTGCAGGCGGTATCTGTCATAAGGTCCACTTCCTCCTGGCTCACCTCACGGCCGCTGTATTTGTTTATCTCATCGATAAGAGATGTCAGAAGTATGCTCCAAGCCACATTCACCGGGATAATATCCTGACCGTTTATGATGGCGATACTGGGACCGATCTCGTCTCCCTCGATCCTGGGTGGAACAAGGTGTATCCGGACTACTCCGGGTCCCTCGGGATTCAAGGTCGTGTGATGCACTTCCATGAAGTTTTCTTCCGCAAATCTGAGTTCTCTCTTTGTGGCTTTCATTCTCATCCTCCGATTAATAGCAGGCCTTTTGAAAAATCTACCGCCGGGCCGTTTCTATTATTATACAATATCATCCCTTTTATGGAAGCAAAAAAACGACAATAGTTTCCTATTGCCGCTTTTTTGAGGTATATATATTGGAGTATGCAAAAATTGTTAGATATTACGAAGTGCTCCGGTATCACTCAGATCGCGTAATCAACGATACTCTGGTTGAATATATTGATTATCTGATTGCGATAAAATGCAAAGTCGGAGCTGCTCCTCAATCTGGGTCTTGGGAGTTCGATATTGATGATCTCATCCACTTCTGCGGGGCGGGGTCTCATTACGACAACCCTGTCACCTAAGTAGATCGCCTCATCGATATCGTGGGTTACCATGATCATGGTGGTTTTTTCTTCCTCCCAGATCTTGCTGATCTCAACCTGCATGTTCATTTTTGTCAGAGCATCCAGGGCTCCCAGGGGCTCGTCCAAAAGGAGGATCCTGGGGTGTCTCATCAGAGCTCTCGCTATGGAAACACGCTGAGCCATACCACCGGAGAGCTGTCCGGGATAGACCTTTTCGAAATTATCCAGATCCACCTTGTGGAGATATTCCTTTACCTGATCCTGAAGCTCTTTCTTTGTTCCCTCAAGACCCAGGGTAAGGTTATCCTCTACAGTAAGCCAGGGAAGAAGACGGTGGTCTTGGAATATGACACCTCTGTCAAGGCCCGCTTTTTCTACTCTCTTTCCATCAAGCAGGATATCTCCGCTGTAATCTCTCTCGAGACCGGCGATCAATCGCAGGAGTGTGGTTTTACCGCAGCCGCTGGCTCCGATAATAGAGATGAACTCTCCCTCTTTTACATTAAGGTCCACGTTTCTGATCGCTTCTACGTCCTTATCCTTTGTATGAAAGATCTTTTGTACTTTTTTTATTTCCAGGATATTTTTCTGACTCATAATGACCACCTATTTCGCTGTCTTTTTCTTCCACTTGAGAGTGCTCTCTTCGATCTTTCTCAGGATCACGTCGATCACCACGCCGATCACACCGATGACTACCATCAAAGCGATGAGCTTGTCGGACCAGAGGAATTCTCTGGATTTCATCAACGCATATCCAAGTCCTGTCAAGCCTCCCAGCATCTCCGCCGCAACAACCGCCATCCAGGCATTACCTGCACCAAGTCTCAAGCCGGTAAAAATGGAGGATATGGCAGAGGGCAATACGATCTTTCGTAAAAAGACCCCTTTCTTTAGCTCGAGAACCTGGGCAAGTTCGAAATATTCTGCCTGAACTCCCTTAATTCCCTGAAGGGTATTGAGGAAGATGGGGATGAGCACGCCTCTTGCGATGATTATCTCCTTTGATAATTCCCCGATTCCGAACCAGAGAATGATCAGCGGCATCCATGCGTACAGAGGAATCTGTCTGATGACGTTTATAATGGGAGAAACTATTCTCTCAACGATCTTGTTCAGTCCGCTGAGTACACCCAGTATAAGTGCGATACCGGCTCCCCAAAGATATCCTATGAGAACTCTCTTTCCGCTGACTGCCAGGTCGATGCCGAGAGTTCCGTCTTTTACCATCTCGATAAAAGCTTTCACCACCTTCACAGGAGAGGGAAGTATCACATCCAGGAGCAGTCCGGATCCCGACAGTATCTGCCAGAGAGCCAGCAGCAGAACCGGTACTGCAATGGTATTGAACAGTGCCAGGAGCCTGGGCCCCAGTTTACTGCTTCCGATGTCACCGGATATTTTTTTGAAGTTTATTCCCGAAGCACTTGTTCCGGCTCCGACAGTTAATTCTTTAGCCATAGTCTTTTCCTGTCAATTCTAATATGTTGAAGATTTATGAGAAGAAATTGCTGTTGAAGAATGCATCTCTGGGAACACGTCCGTCCTCACTGAATTCCTCGACATTTTCGATAAGCCAGTTCTGATAGTTGTCCGTATCATCGATAAGCTTGTCAAGAGAATCGCTTGCATTGAAGTAGGTCTCTTTTCTTCTGTCGAGATAGAAGAGACTGTTCTCTGCAGGATCTCTGGTGATGGTTTCAAGCAGTTCGCATACAGACTCTTTGTTCAAAAGGATATATGCATTTACAACTTCTCTTAACTTAAGCGCTGCCTTTAGGATGTTTACGTGCTCGTTGGCGAAACCGGTAGGCGCGAAGGTTACGGTAGCACCGCCATAATTTGTGTATACTCCGTCGGGCTTTGCGGTAGCGATCTCCCGGAAATTTCCGTTGATGATCTCGCTGTTTACATTGGTGAAGGGGTGAGTTGAAATAGCATCAATCTCGCCTGCCTGAAGTGCGGTCTTTAAGTCGTTGTTTGAAATATTGGAGTATGTGTAATCCACTCCTTCAGTCCATCCAAGATCCAGTGCATTCTCAAGAAGTGCTACATACTGGCATCCTGCCTTCCAGCTTCCGATGTTCTTTCCCTTGAGATCCTCAAAAGACTGAATATCTGAATTTGAATTTACCAGAATTGAAACTATGCTTGCATCCGGATCTGCAGAAAGTGCCAGGCCTGTGATATCTCCGCCCTGTGCCTTGTACAGAAGGTAGGGATAAAGCATACGGTTTGTAAGGTGAAGTTCATCTCTTTCCATAAGCTGTACCTCATTACCTACAGTACCTTCCACAACAGATACGGTTGTTCCGTTGTCTCCGAAAAGCTGCTTAAACCATCCCTTGTTGTCAGAGATATAAACCCAGTCACCGGATCCGATCTTAAGATCCTCAAGCTGCTCAAAGGTGTATGTCTCCTTAAGCTTTTCAATGGTAGCCTCGATGACTTCCTCGGTGATATTGTCATCTGCGGTGGGATATCTGTTTATAAGCTCTGCGGCAAGTGCATCAGCTTCTGCTGAAAATGTCTTTGCCTCAGCTGTCGCTGCTCCGGTATTCGAAGATGCGCCTCCTGCTGCTCCCGTATCCTTTCCTCCGCAGGCTGTGAGCAGGAGTGCTGCTGCCAGTCCTATGGATGCGATCTTTGTTGCAATTTCTGATCTTTTCATAATAGAATAATCTCCTCTGTACCTAGATTTCTTTTTTTTCTTATTCTGCTTCCAACTCTTTAAGTGCTCTCTCAAGGAAGCTCTTGTCAGCCCACTCACGGACATTTACTACTTCCTTTGCAAAGCCGTGATCGTAGAGAAACTGTGCTCTTTCCTGGAGTGCATCAAGTCCTTCCTCAGCAAAATTTGGCTCGAGATGCTGATAGAAGTCAGCGGGGAATGCTCTATGATACTGGTCCACTGTTCCGAAGGTCTGCTCTGCGAGAAGTGCCTCCGCCTCTTCCTTATGAGTCTTTGCCCATCTTGCTGCCTTGATCACCGCCTTCAGAAAAGCTACCACAACCTCGGGTTCTTCCTCTGCAAGCTTCTGGCTTACCGTGAGAACGTTGGGATACTCGTTGTTTACCGGTGCTACCTTGTCCTGCTCCTGAAGGTTGATTACCTTCTTGTAATTTCCGGTGTCAAGTACTACCTCGGGAGCTGAGTTCTTGATGAATATTGCATCGACCTTTCCCTCATCAAGTGCCTCGATATCAAGTCCCTTCTTGAAATGCCATCTCTGTCCGCCGGGATAATCGGGGGTCTCGTCCTTG